>NZ_JACDUS010000001.1:600000-821796 GCF_013761005.1 Desulfosalsimonas propionicica | reverse complement strand
ATCAAGATCCCTGCTGTATTCCCGGGTGCCGGCAACGGCAGTAAACCTTTGTTTGCCTTCCATATCCAGGTAATCATAGCGCATGCCGGCTGTCAAATGGAGCCGGTCGAAAAGCGTGTAAGTGCCCTGACCGAAAACCGCCCGGCCGCTGATATCCATCTCGGTTCTGCGTATCTGCTGCATATTCTGGTTTGTTCTTTGCATCTCAAAGTCAACATTGTTTTCTTCAGTAAAGCCGTAGATCCCCAATAACCACTGAAAAGCGCTGCTCTCCTGGACAGAAGAGATGCGGACTTCCTGGCTTAAAAGAGTATCTTCAAAGCCAAAAATATTATTTCCAAGAGGCGCTGGAGTGGAGTCAAAGTCTATACCACTTTTGCTTTCGTAATAAGATCTGCCAGTAACAGAGAGAATATTGAAGGATTCACCTTTGTATTGGATCCGCAAAGTCTGGCCATTACCTTTGTTTTCTCGATAGTTTTCTCCGTCATAGGCAATAGTGTGGCGGCATGTTTGTGAAGGGCCACTGAGAAATCGATAATAGCCTATCCCTTCATCTTCCTCCATAAAATCAGTGATCAAGGATATGTCCCACACTTCGGAAGGAGTCCATCGAAGCGTGGCCCTTCCGTTGTTATGGTCTGTCCTGCCCGCATCGTCTGTGTTCTTGTATACATTTTCCATGAAGCCATCCGAGTCTTCCCTCTGCCAGCTAAGCCCCATATACAATTTATCTTTTTGCACCGGCCCGCTGACTGTTCCACCCGTCCGGAAAGAATCGGGATTGTTGCCGGAGGCATCATAAGCTCCGTATTCACCAAATACCCTGGCCCTGAAATGGTTGCCCGGTTGTTTGGTGATAATGTTGACAACCCCTGATTCGCTGTTTCTGCCATAAAGGGTCCCCTGGGGCCCCTTGAGGACCTCGATGCGTTCAATGTCAAAAAAATCAGGATTGTGCATGTAATGGAGAGGATAGTTCAGGCCATTAACATAAAAACCGGCAGGGCTGTATATGGATGTGTCATACGTAGAGATGCCCCGAAATACGATCGTATTTCCGGCAGTGCTGTGTTTCATATATACGTTCGGGGAAAAACGGGTCAGTTCATTGACATCTCTGATATCAGCATCTTCAAGCTGGACCGCCGAAAATACAGAACTGCCAATGGGCACATCCTGGGCGTCTTCTTCTCTTTTCCGGGCGGTCACCGTCATGGCGCCAAGTTCGTGTGCCCCGGAGGCCACCTCTTTTCCGGCGATGAGCGGAATGTCTTGCTGTTTCTCAATGTCTTTTGCCTGTGAGGCTTTTAACAAAGCCCTGTTGCCGGCAAAAGCGGAATCCGCTTCAAAAAAAATCAAAAGCCCGGCAAGCACGAAAAAAAACCGAAACAATGCAACTTGTAATTTCATAACGTCCCTCCCTGTCTGTAAAAATAAAAAACCCCGAACCGAAGATGAAACTTCGATCCGGGGATGTCCCTTTTTTACCACCGCGATCGCTTCTGAGCCTGCTTTCGCCGCGAAAGCAGGGACTCAAGATTTGTCCAGGCAGGTGTTCTGACTTGCGGATCTGCCTACCGGCTGCGCCTTCCCATTCATAAAAACAGTGGCTTATTGGGCAGCTTTCGTCCCCGCTTACAGCCGCGGGCCGGTCCCTGATTCACACAGGGTTCCCTCTTAAGCTTGATTCAAAGCACCTGAACAACTTTTAAGATGAAAAATGCCAATAAAAAATATTCAATAATCCGGTTATCCTGATTTAAAACCGCACCTCATACCCAATTTTAAAAAACCGGGGCATTCCGTAATATACATAGTTGTCTGTGTCCTTGTTGCCGTTGATCTCAACCTCCTGATCAAACACGTTATCAACGCCGAAGGTGAGATATCCTTTGGGCAGCTTGTATTTTCCGCTGATGTCGAGTGTCGAGATATCATCCAGGTCATCCGGACGGCTGGTGACATAATTGAAATTCAGGGCAAGGCTGAACATGCCGCCGTCATATGCCGCGCCCGCAGAGGAGCTGAATTTGGGGCCGGTCTGGTATTGACTGCCGTCGGGATCTTTGGCAACCGGGTCGCACCATGTACCCGAAGAATAAAAGGAGATCCGGCTGGACCAGTTATCCCGGCCATGAAAGGGGAAAAGATCAACATTCCAGTCAACGCCAAGACTTTCATAGGTGCCGGCGTTAAAGTATTCATACGGGTAGCCGCCGCCTTTATAGGATTCAATCTTGTCCTTGTAATCCATGAAAAACCCGGATAACCGGATCTTGCTCCATGCGTTTGTAAACTTGACCCCTGCGTCGTAAGTCCAGCCCTTTTCCGGGGTCAGCTCCGGGTTGCCTTTCAGCAGCCAGGAATCATAGTACAAATTGTTAAAAGAAGGCGCCCTGAAGGCTTTTGCCGCATTGGCAAACAGATTCACGGATTGATTCAGCCGGAAATTAAGCCCCAGGCTGGGAGTGAATTCATCCTGGTCTTCACCGGCGGCGTCCGCATAAATCAATTGCTCCCGCATGCCCAGATCGATTTTCAGCCGCTGGAAAAAGCGCTTGCTGATAATGGCAAACACGGCAACGTCATTGCGGTAATGATATCCATATCCGGTTTCAAAGTTGGCAGCGCGATGAATATATTCAAAGCCGGTTTTGACTTCAGCAGTCAGGAAATCAAATTTGGCGTCTGTTGATAAACCGGTATTAAAATGCTTGTTTTTACTGATCCCGTCCAGGATTTTGGAAGGCTGGTATTCGTATGTTTTTCTCTCTTCATCCCCGTATTTGTAAAATGCTTTGAATCTCGCGTTTTCGGTCTCATAGCGCAGGTTGGTAAAAATTTCATACTGCTCCTGCTCATTGGTGTCCATTACCTGACCGGTTGTGGCGTCATATGTTTCATAGCCGGAGTCCACGTAACTGGCCAGGCCGTCAAAATATAAATTTTCCGCGATATTGGCGTTTACGCTGGCTGAATACCGGTGAAGCGGTCTGGTATCGCTGTATTCGTTATCCGCAAAGTCATCATTGCGCTTAATTGAATTCATATGCTGATACCCAAACCCCACATTCACCCCTGGCCCGAGGTATTGCAGATGATGGTTGTGATAGCCGTAATCCCCGAATTCCACGGATGCCGTTGTCTGTTTGTGAACGGCATTCTTTTTGGTGATAATATTGATGGCCCCGCTCATGGCATCGGCACCGTACTGAATGGAAGATGCCCCTTTCATAACTTCAACCCGTTCAATGTTTTCAAGCGAAAAATTGGATAATTCATAATTTTTGTTTCCGGAATTTTGAATGGGCATGCCATTGATCAGGACCAACTCGCCGCCTTCAACTCCGCGAATCGACAGCGAACTGCCCATTCCGGCTTTTACACCCATGGGTGAATAACCCTGAAATGAAAACCCGCCGATCCGGCGCAGGGCGTCAATAACGTTGTTGCCGCCGGTGCGCTTTAATTCCGCGGCTGAAAAAGACTGAATAAATTGCGGGCTTTCTTTTTCCGGAGAAGGAAACCGCTCAGATGTGACCACAATATCTTCCATGGCCGTGGCATTGTGAGCGGATCGCGCATGTGCGGAATGTTGCGTGCAGATACATAAAATGGAAAAACAGAGAATCAATAAAAATTTTTTGCCCATGGTGCCTCCTTTACTGTTGTCAATGAAAATGTGCCGCAGCCGGCCTTGTCATGGAGAAACCTGGGCATATGCGTTTTCAATAAAAAAATCCCGGATCGTATACACGATCCGGGATTTCCCTTTTTTATCCGCAGAATCCGCCCGGGGCACAACGTTGCCGGCGCAGTCAAACCCCTTATGGTTATTCAGACAGGTCTTCTGACTTGCGGATCAATCTACTTGCTGCGCCTTCCCATTAATACAAACAGTGGCAGTTCTGCAGCTTTCGTCCCCGTTTACAGCCGCGGGCCGGTCCCTGATTCACACAGGGTTCCCTCCTGACAGGCTCCTGTAAAACAACGCTTCGAAAAGCAGGTTGTACAAGCCGGTGCCAGGCTCACATTGCGAGCATCTGAATAATTGTCTATATTTAAATACAATTGCAATACCCTGTCAAGGGTCATTTTTATAATCGATATGCTGTATTTTTTTACTGAACTTACAAAAACAGACAGTTGCAAACTTCAAAAAACATCTTCCCTGTTTTTTCCCCGGCCCGGATGCCGGGGTTCAATGCCCAGCCGGCGAAGGGTTGCCGGGCGGGGCACTCCGTTTGGGTCATATCCCCGCAGCCGGTAATATTTCTGCAACATGGCCTCCAGGGGAACCGTGCTTTGGTCGGCATCACAGGCGCGCCCCTCTGTGAGCAGCCGCAGCGGCAGGGTATCGTCCTTTCTGGAAATACCTTCCCGGGTGTTCATGTAGCGCTCCAGCACATGGACCCGTTCTCCGGCCTTGTAAAAATCCCGCATGCCCTGGTAGGGCACATAGCGGCTGCCCATAATGGCATGCCACAGCTCCGGATAAAGGCTGACATCCATTAAATTCAGCGCCAGCCGGGAAAGGTTCTGATTGAGCAGCCGGATGACAAACTTAGGTGAAAAACGAATCAGGGGCGGCTCCAGGAATACGGCAAAGGAGGTAAACAAACACACGTGCAGGCAGTTGATGGCGCAAAACACATCTTCCATGAACTTGACCATGTAGGGTTTCCAGCGCACAGCCCGGGGCTCGGCCATTCCCAGAATCACCTCCAGGCCCACCATGTAGGATGACAGGTGGCAGCCGCCCCGGTTGGCCGTGGCATAGGAAAGGCCCTGGCCAACAGAACCCCGGGGATCATAGCCGGGCAGTTCCATGCCCTTGACATGCATGGCAAAATCCTCGCCCCCGTATTTCCGGGCCGCGGCAGCAGAACCCAGGGCCAGATCTTTTCCCAGGCCCCGGCGCAGGGCCATATCCGTTATCATTTCGGTAATTTTGTCAGCAGATCCGAATTTCAGATCTGTTTTCAGCAGTCCCTTTTGACCGGCTTCCATGGCCCAGGCCAGGGTCCCGCCCGTTGAAATGGTATCCATACCGTAATGGCTGCACAACTCATTGAAGTCGGAAACCGTTTCCGGATCAAAAATCTCCAGGTTGGCGCCCAGCAGGGTCATGGTCTCGTATTCGGGCACATGCCGTTTTTCCCCCCGAATGGTGCCCCGGTGGCCGCAGAGAATGGCGCAGGGCTTGCAGGTATCATGCTTTGTGTCAAACCGCTCGGCCATGGCCTCGCCGGAGAGCTTGCGGGCGCGGCCGTGGCTGCCGCCGGTAAAATTGCGCACTGGCAGGATTCCGGCGGCATTGCCGGTATTGAGATTGGCGTTGGTGCCGTAATCCCGGAAAGCGCCGGCTGTGACCCCATTTCTTTGAATATATTTAAAAAACAGCCGATTCGCTTTATCAAAGCGTTTTTTGTCCGCCGGCACAATCTTGTATTCTTTGCCCTTTGCCACGATGCCCTTGAGATTTTTGGCCCCCAGCACCGTTCCCATGCCGCCCCGTCCCAGAAAACGGTGTCCGGACCGGATATTGGCAAACCGGACCCGGTTTTCCCCGGCCGGCCCGATGACCAGGGCACCGGAGCCGTCCTGCAAAATCGCCTTTTCCGCATCCGCCGTGCCCGTTCCCCAAAGTTCATCGGCGGGAACAAACGCTGCCCCACCGGCATCCACCCGCAAATAGACCGGTGATTGGGCCCGGCCGAAAATCACCATGGCATCCCACCCGGAAGTCTTTAACGCCATGCCAAAGGGACCGCCGCAGGAACTGCTGGCCATCAGGCCCGTGAGCGGCGATTTGGTCACGGCTTCAAACCGGCCCGAGCAGGCGGCGCCCGTACCCATAAACACCCCGGTTGCCAGGACAAACAAATTCTCCGGGCCAAGGGGATCAATACCCGCGGCCATCCGGTCGTAAATCAGCTTCAGCGCAATGCCTTTGCCGCCCAGATATTGTTGCCGGTCTACATCACTGATATAAGAGATATCAAACGTCTGACGGGTTAAATCCACTTCCAGTACCCGGTTGCTGGTGCCTGTGATCTCCTGCATGAAAACCTCCCTGCCTGATTGAGCAGCAATGAATATACATTCTGGTCCGCTTATGATAAGAGATTGTTTATTAAATTATAAAAAAAAACAAGCCCAATCAACATTTACTGAGGGTCCGCGACGCTTACCGGTCATCCACCAACGGAGCAGGAGTAAAGAAATGCCCCAGTTTGACTACGCGTTTCTGAGTCATCCCAAAATCATCTCCGGTGCCTGCAGCCTGGAAAACATCCCGGCCGAACTTGCGGCCAACAACGCCTGCAAGCCTCTGATTATCACCGACCGGGCGGCAGTTGCCCAAAAAAGGGACCGGATCCTGATCCGGGCATTTGATGATTCCGACTGCTTGATCGGCGCCGTGTTTAACCGATTGGGGGATTATGCCGGCATCAGCCTGGCATGGCAGGCTGCGGACCTGTTTGTCCACCGGGGCTGCGATGCATTGATCGCCCTGGGAAGTTGCTTGTCCGCGGACCTGGCCCGGGCCGTCAATATCCTGGTTTCTGAAAACACGCCGGATCTTTCGGCTTTTTTCAAGGGCGCGGCCCTGACCAAAAGATTATACCCATTTGTATTGGTGCCTGCCGGGGATTTGCACGGCACCGGCGCCGGAAACACCCTGATCCTGGATCACCAGCGTTTTTGCTCGGAATTTCTTGCCCCGGATGTCATCGTGCTGGACAAACGCATGCTCCGGGGACAGCCGCCGCCTCAAACCGCCCAAAGCGCGGCCATTGCCGCGGACAACGCCTGGAGCGCCTTTACCGGGCCCAGCCCCGGCCCCATCCGGGATGCGTTTGTCCACACCGCCCTCCGGCTTTTAAACCAAAACCTGGACGCCGCCCTGGCAGCGCCGGGCCGGGACAAGCCCTGCCTGGCCATGGCCAACGCAGGTGTAATTGCCGCCATTGCCGCTGCCAACGCCGCACCGGGCATTGTGCGGGTGGTTTCAGAAGAACTGGCCCGGATGACCCGCATCCGGAGGGGTTTATTTACCGGCCTTCTGGCGCCTGCAGCCCTGGAAAAATCCCTGGAGCAAAACGGCCCGCCCAGGCCCGAACTGCTGCTGGCAGTGGCCAGCATGGAAACTTATGCCGCCACACCGGAACAACAGCGGCCCGCCACGGGGGCAGATATGCTCAAGGCCCTGTTTGACAAAATTCAAAATACCCTGGGCCAAAGCCTGGAATCTTTGCAAATCCCTTTTTACCAAATCCGGCAGGCCTGTGAAAACGCAGCATCCAGGCCGGATACCGCAATAAAAGCCTCTGAGGCGCTGGACCTGGCTGGCCGGGCCTGGAAAGGAGCATCCGAATGAACCGTTTTACCCCGTTTTCAACCGCTCCGGCCGACCTTGGCCACTATCCGGAGATCCGCCCGAAAACCAGTTATTTCCGGAAAGCCTACATTGCCGTAATGCTGCTGGTGGTGGGCCGGGGCCTTGAAGCCGCTGCAAGGGTGGATCCGACGGTCCGGCGAATTTTTGAGCAGATGCCAGACGGATTCTGTCTTTGCGTGGGCGTGGGCCCGGCAGGACCGTGGATGATGGCCAAAAAGGACAAAAAAGGCCGCCTCCGGTACCTGGGCTGGCACCCCCGGGCAGCCAAAGCTCATCTGCGCCTGACCATCAAAAACCTGGCCTCAGCCATGCGGTTGTTCACCTTTCAGGAGTCAACGGCCCAGGCCTTTAACTACGACCGGTTCATGGTGGAAGGCAGCCTGCCCCAGGCCCTGGCGTTTATGCGGGCCCTGGACCGTGTGGAAGTCTATCTGCTGCCAAAAATCATTGCCAGGCGGGCTGTCAAACGCTATCCGGGCAACTCGGAACTGCCGGGCTGGAAAAAGCATTTCAACCGCATCCGGATCTATTTGCGCGCCTTTTTTCCGGACCTGATACGGGTGATTTACAAAAACATTTAAAAACCGGGAAAGGAATCGCCATGATCCTGCCGGAATTTTATGATTTCTGCAGCCGTGCCAAAATTGTTTCAGGGCAAAACGCCCTTGAAAAAATACCGGCGCTGCTGGCCGAACTTGACGCCGGCCGGCCGCTGATCATCACGGATCCCGGGGTGGAAAACGCCGGGCTCGTGGATGTGGTCAAACAGGCCATAGCCCGCGGCCTGGAATCCGCACCGGTTTACAGCGATGTTCCGGTGGATTCCGACTACCATGTGGTGGACAAAATCGCCGGCGTGTACAGGGAAAACCAATGCGACGCCATCATTGCCGTGGGCGGCGGCTCGGTGATTGACACGGCCAAGGGTGTGAACATCGTGGTTTCGCTGGGAGGCAAAACCCTGCTGGACTACCAGGGAGCCGGTGCGGTGCGCAACAAACTCAATCCTTTGGTGATTCTGCCCACCACCGCAGGCACGGGATCGGAAATGACCCTGGTGGCCGTGATCGCCGATCCGGAACGCCGGGAGAAAATGCTCTTTGTCTCCTATTTTCTGCTGCCGGACCTGGCCGTGCTCGATGCCCGCCTGACCCGGACCCTGCCGGATTTTATCACAGCGGCAACAGCCATGGACGCCCTGTCCCATGCCTGCGAGGCCTGGTACTGCATGGAAAAAAACCCTTTAAGCGATACCCTGGCGTTTCAGGCCATTGATCTCATCAGCCAAAACCTGCTTTATGTGATCCAAAACCCCGAAGACACCCAGGCCCGCCTGGCCCTGGCCAATGCCTCCACCTTGGCCGGGGCGGCATTTTCCAATTCCATGGTGGGCATGGTGCACAATCTCGGCCATTCCACGGGCGCGGTGTGCCACGTGCCCCACGGAAACTGCATGGCGGCTTTGCTGCCCTATGGCCTGGAATACAACCTGCACCGCAGGGACGAAATCATCGGCCAGCTGCTGCTGCCCCTGGCCGGGCCGGAAACCTATGCCGCAACACCCCGGCACCAACGGGCCGAAAAAACAATCGCGTTGATCCGGCAGCTTAATCAGGACCTGCATGATGCCATTGGCGGGCGCCATCCCCGGTTTCTATCGGAAATCCGGGACCGAGACGGCCGGCGCCTGGTGGAAAAAAACATGCTGCCCAAGATTGCGGAAAAAGCCTTAAGCGACGGGGCCCGGGTGCCCAACCCCGAGGAACTGCTGGCAGAAGATGCGCAGATGGTGCTCGAACACGCCTGGCAAGGCACGCCCCTGGACCGGACAAAAATCAAAACCGGGTAAGATTTTCACTTATCGAAGCCAGTCCACGGGCCTGGGCCTGCGGGAAGGGGTTCTGGCATATGTATGGGCCGGATAGCCCATGGTCAGGCAGGCATAGGCTCTGCGGTCCCGGGGAAGGGATGCCAGCTTTCGAAGACCCGGGAAAATTTTCAGGGCCAGAGTCACAAATCCGATATAACAGGTGCCCAGGCCCCGGGCGTGGGCGTGGTTCATGATATCCCCGGCGGCGATATTGCAGTTTTCACAGTGAAATCGCCCCTTTTTGGGCGCATGCACCAAAATCAGCACCGGCGCATTGTGCAAAATCAGATCCCGGCCGGCTGCCTGTTGCTCAAGATACCAGGGCATGGGCTCCATGTAGCGCTCCAGGTCATTTCCCGGGGCAATTTTTTGAAGGGCCTTGTAGACAAGCTTTCCAAGGCCTTTACGGCTGTGGCGATACGCCTTTGTCCCAATGCCGAACACGGCCGCGGAAATGGCCTGCAAAACATCTTTGTTTTTGATCACCGTAAAAGCCACATCCTGCTTGTTGCTGGCTGTAGGACTCCAGGCGCATAGGCCCAGGATGGCTTCAATAACCCCATCCGGCACCCTGTCTGCCTTATACCGGCGGATGCTTCTGCGGCTGCGCACAATCTCGGCAAACACCTCCGGGTCCAGGCGCTTTTTGTCCACTGGCCGGGTCTGTGCAAAATCGATCCCGTCATGGACAATGGCGTCTTTGGGGCATACGGCGACACAATGGCCGCACAAACTGCAAAATTCGGGCGCCGCAGCCTCCGGCCGGCCGTTGACCGCCCGCCAGACGCCGGCCACACAGTCGTTAACACAAAGTCCGCACAAATTGCATTGATCTTCAACTCTTGTGATTCTCAACTTTCCGGCTCCGTTCAAACAATTGGGATTTCAGGCAAGACCGGTGGGCCTAAAAATCATAGCAGAAGATAGGGAGGAAAGGAATAAAAGGACTTTTGAAAGGCGGGGCATGGCTGATAGGCAAAATCCGTGTTTCCTTATCAGTCATGCCCCGTTCCTTGTACTGCCGAAAAAAGCCATGATGCGGATCCTGTTTCCGGTCGGCAGATAAATTGGGGGGCCCGGCCGGTTTAATGGGTTCTTTTCCAGAGATGGCGGACCTTGGTGCGGCTGGCCCAGCTGGAGCCCACGAAATATTTCCAGTCCGGGGTAAAATAGACACTGCCACCGTTGGTCAGATGAACTTTTTTGAGGTGCTTGTAATACTCAATGCCGCCTCTGACAGTAGTAACTTTCTTAACCCGGCGGACTTTCTGGTTCCACCAGGTGCCGTTTTTCAAATAGGCCTCTTCATAAGTCTTTTTGTTAAGGTCCAGCACCCGGGCCTTCTTGCCGCCGGAATGCATATAAATCATACCATCAGCCCAGGCGCCGGACGCAAATATGCCAATGCATAAAATCATTGCAGACAATATCAAAACACTTTTTTTCACCTGTTTCCTCCTTTCATTTCCATTATTTCAACAAAAGATCAACCGATGACCCGCCAACCCGCAACATTAAAAATATCTGCCTGATCCAACTCGAAAAATTACTTACACAGATTGTCTTTACCCTTTTTCAATAAAACGGTCAATCATTTTCCGGCAAGTCAAAAGCAATAAAGAAGGGCCGGGGTCAGGCGTTCCACATGCGCACGGTGTTTTTTCCCGCTGCCTTGGCCCGGTACATAGCCCGGTCTGCGCACTCCAGCAAATCCTGGGGCATAAAACCGGCTTCATACTGGGCCACCCCAATACTTACGGTCACATGAATCTTCAGCCCCGGCCGGGGCACCACCGGATGCTGGCCAAAGGCCAGCCGGATGCGTTCGGCCACCTCCATGGCCATGGCTTCGCCCAAGCCCGGCATAATCACGGCAAACTCCTCGCCGCCGTAGCGGCATGCCAAATCGGTTTCCCGCACATGGGCCCGGATGGTGTCTCCCAGGCGGGTGAGCACCTGGTCGCCCTGGATATGGCCGTATTGATCATTGAACTGCTTGAAATCATCCACATCCAGCATGAGAAGCGACAATGGCTGGCCCAGATTTTCCGCCTTCTGAATTTCCGGGCCGATATGGGCCCGGAAAAACCTTGAATTGTGCAGTCCGGTCAAAGCGTCTGTAAAGGCCAGGTCCATGGCCCGGCGCTCGTTTCCCACAGCCTCTTCGCGCTCCCGGCGAAGGGTGCGGATGCGATCGGCCAGGGCAAACGACAGAAGCACCGCCTCGGCCGCAGAACCGATCTGGTAGCTGTGAAAGCCGATGGCCGTAAAAGAAATCACGCCGCTGTAGGTCAGCGCAAAAACAAGGGTACCGGCGGCATAGATGCTCCAGGCCAGCAGATAATAGCGGGCCGGGCCGAACCCCTTCCGCCAGACCAGGATGGCTGCGGTAATCAGTATAAACGGGGTTGCGGTGCCAAGGATGCTGAAAAATGTGGTTAGCAGGGAAAACCGAAGTAAAAAGGACAAGCCGGCCAGCACTGTCCCAAGGACAATCAGCGACCGAATGATGACATCCATGCGGGGGGCGTTTTTCCTGGTTTCAAGAAAATAGCGGGTAAACACCCCGGCGGTAATAAAAACCAGGGACAGAAAAAACAAAGTCATCCGGGTGTCCAAGGCCCGCCGGCCCACAAACAGGTACTCCAGGGTCAGGCCGTTTAGGCCGAAAAAATAAAGCAGCACACAAAACATATAGGCCACATAATAAAGGTAGGCCCTGTCCCGGAGAGAAAAAAACAGAAAAAGGTTATACAGGGCCATGGCCAAAATGATGCCGTAATAAATCCCATATCCCGTGGCAGTGGCGCGCTGATAAGACAGAAACGCGGCATCTGTATAAAGCTTCATGGGCAGGATGAGCACCCCCTGGCTGACAAACCGGGCATATATAGTCCAGGAACCGGTTTTTTCATCCGCAAACGCCCATGCCGCAAAGGTCCGGTTGCCCGGGCTGCGGCCGAGAACCTTCTCACCGGGATTTTCGCGCAGCTGCCGGAGGCGCACGGTTGCCTGATAGGGCCAGCCCGCGTGCAGCACCCAGCCGTCGGGCAGCCGGCCCTCAAAGGCAAAAAAAACCCAAACAGCCGCGTCCGTGAGCCCCAGATGCGGGACACCCGGGCCTGCGGGCAAGAACTCTTCAGAAACCGGCGCTGATACCACCTGCTCAATTGTCCGAATATGGTCCGCGTCCTTAAGAATTTTCAGATGCCCGGAAAGATCCACCTGATCGGCACCTGCGGGGATGGAAACAGGGACGGGATTGTCCTGCTGGCGGGCGAAGGCGTCGGAGCCCGACAGAAACAGCCCTGAAGACGCAAAAATCCATATCATGCAAATCCATGCAAATGATCGGATAATTTTTAACAGGGACATGGCCTGAAACCATAAAGCGCAAAAAATACGGCAAAAATTTTCAGCCTGCCGGGATTTCTTCTTTTAGCAGGCAGCAGGCGATCTTCCATTTGGGCCGGCCCTGGTTGTCATAGTCAATGTTGCCGCCCTGGACCAGCTTGTTGATCACACACCCCTCGGCGATATCAAGGGAGAAAAGATCCGCCTCATTGATTTTCGGGGCGGGCAAAAGGCCCTGGTCGGTAATCTGGAAACTATGCAGGGCAAAATCCTCGCACAGCGGACACTGATAAACCCGGCCGTTGGGAAAAATAAAATAATTTTCCGCCACCCTGCCCGCGCATTCAAAAATCTCGTCCGTCTCCAGAAACACTTTCGGGTAAGTCACGGCAATTCCCCTTTTTGCAACCCTTTGAGCAACAGGGGGCACATTTTGCTCCCACTGCTGGCGGGTAAGCTGCAGGGCGTCCTGGCCGGCCTGCGCAGACCGTCCCCGGATCCCGATGACCTGGATAAAAAAGCGGTGAACACCCAGATCCGAGAGCACCTCCGGCATGTCGGCGAGTTCGTGGAGATTTTTCCGGCTCACGGTATAGATCACGCTTACCCCGAAGCCCTTTTCCACGGCCCGTCGGATGCCGCGGGTACAGGCGGCATAACAGCCCGCCCCCCGGATTTGATCGTTTGTGGCCGGCGTTGCCCCGTCCAGGCTGAAGCTGAAATAATCCACGTCCTCCGGGGTCACCTGATCCAGAATATCATGAAACAGGTATCCGTTGGTATCAATGGTAACCGAGGCATAGCCAATTTGCCGGGCGGCGCTGACAATCTTTGCAAGTTCGGGGTGAAGGGTGGGCTCACCGCCCAGAAGAATCAGGTTGGCGGCCTTGCCGGGTTTTTGGAAAAACGAAAGCCACCTGCCGGCAGTGGCCGCCGGCAACGTGCTATCGCCGTGCTGGACCGGATTGATGTAGCAGTGAGCGCACTTGAGGTTGCAGCGGGTGGTGATGTGGAAAAACACGTTCACCGCGTTTTTGGAAAAGGATACAGTTTGTTTCATTTTACCTGGTCTGCGAGCTCCTTTTTGGCGCGAAACAGCTCATCATTGGTGGCCCGCAGCCGGATGGACATGTACTCGGCAAAAATCCGGTACAGCAGCAGCAAAAAATCAATGCGCTCGTCATGGTCGTCTGAATCGGACAGCCGGCCCTTTGCGGAAGTATCCACGCACAAACAAAGCGTATCACCCACGGCATAAACCGAGGCGGATCGCACCAGGCTGTCGACAATGCGCATTTCACCGAAAATCTCGCCCACATCCCGGATATGGCCGATTTCCACGCCCTGTTTTTCGATTTTCAGGGTTCCGGAAAGCAGAAAATAAAGCCATGGATCGTTGTCCCCCTCCCGGATGATGCGCTCTCCGTCTTCATACTGCCGGATCTTGCTAAGCCGCAGCAGCTTGGCCAGATTCCGGGTCTCAAAGTCCTTTAACCCCGGAATGGCCATGAGGCGCTGAATATTTTGCACATTGTCCTTGAGGTACTTGGATTCAATCATCTGCCAAACCCCGGTTAAATTTCCATGCACTCCTTTGTCAGGGACTGGTCAAACAATACCGGATAACATCCGTCAAAGCAAGCCTTGCAAAAATGATTTTCCGGCTCCGCCACTCCGGTGGATGCCAGAAGCCCTTCCAGGCTCAGGTAATGAAGGCTGTCCAGGCACAGAAAATCCCGCAACTCGGAGACGGTTTTGCTCGCGGCGATCAGTTCCCCCTTGGTGGAAAAATCAATGCCGTAATGACAGGGATGGATGTGCGGCGGGCAGCTGATGCGCATGTGGACGCGCTTCACACCAAGTTCCCGCAAGGCCTTGACCCGGGTGCGGGCCGTGGTGCCCCGGATAATGGAGTCCTCGATGATAATGATGTCCTTTCCCACAAGCAATTCCTTGACCGGATTCAATTTCATGCGCACCCCGAAATCGCGCATGCTCTGGCTGGGCTGAATAAAGGTGCGGCCCACGTAGTGGTTGCGGATCATACCCAGGTCAAAGGGGATGCCGGATTGTTCGGCATATCCCAGGGCCGCATAATTGCCCGAATCCGGAAAGGGCATGACCAGATCTGCTTCCACGGGGGCTTCTTTGGCCAGCTGCCGGCCGTGGGCCTTGCGGGTGAGATAGACGTTTTTTCCGTATATGGTGCTGTCTGGCCGGGCGAAATAAATGTATTCAAAAATGCAAAAAGTCCGAGAAGTGTGCTGGTGGGGAAAAAGGCTTCGCACACCGGTGTCATCGATAATCACGATCTCGCCGGGCTCCAGTTCGCGCACGAATTCCGCCTCCAGCAGGTCCAGGGCGCAGGACTCCGAGGCCAGCACATAACGGCCGTGGAGCCGCCCGAGGCACAGGGGCCTAAACCCGTTGGGGTCCTTGATGCCCACCACCTCGCCACGACTTGTAAGCACCACAAAGCAGTAGGCCCCCTGAAGCCGGGTCACGCTGTTGACCAGGGCCTGCTCAAATCCATGCCTGAGATTTTTGACAAACAGGTGAAGGAAAACCTCGCTGTCCATGGTGGTCTGGAAAATCGAGCCGTCTTCCTCCAATTCCTGCTTTAAGGTATGGGCGTTGACCAGGTTGCCGTTATGGGCCACACCGTAAGACCGGCCCCTGTGGTTGACCACAAAGGGCTGGGCATTTGCCAGCACGGAACCGCCGGTAGTGGAGTAGCGGACATGGCCGATGGCGCTGCACTCGCAGGCCAGCCGGTCCAGGATGGTGTCGTCAAAAACGTCATGGACCAGACCCATGCCCTTGTGAAAGTCGATATGCTCATCATGGACCACGGCAATGCCGGCGCTTTCCTGGCCCCGGTGCTGGAGGGCGTATAAGCCGAAGTAAACCAGGCGCGCGGACTCAGGATGCCTGTGGATGCCGAAAATGCCGCAGGCTTCCCGCGGCCGGGCCTCGATTGAATCAGAAGGATTCATTTCATAACTTGCCTTTCAGTGATGATAATCCTGCAGCGCCGCCACGGAAAGCGCTTTTTGGTTTAACGCGGCAATGCCCAGTCCCATGGCCCGGGCACAGGCAATGGTGGTGGCATAAGGGATGTTAAACTTCAGCGCGGCCCGGCGGATCATGTAGCCGTCGCGCCGGGTGCGGTCGCCGGTTCCGGTATTGATCACCAGATGGATCTCACGGTTCATAATGGCATCCACCACGTGCGGCCGGCCCGCAGAAACCTTGTTGACTGCCTGGGCGAGGATTTTGTTCTGTTCAAAAAACCGGCATGTGCCCCGGGTGGCCAGAATCTCAAAACCGATATCCGCCAACTGCCGGGCCACGGGCAAAACAGCGTCTTTATCACTGTTCTGCACGCTGATAAACACAGCACCGCTTCCGGGCAGATGCTGGCCTGCGGCAATCTGGCTTTTGGCATAAGCCCGGCCGAAATCAGCATCTATGCCCATGACCTCTCCGGTGGATTTCATTTCCGGACCCAGAAGCGTGTCGGCTTCCGGAAACCGGTCAAAGGGCAGCACCGCTTCCTTGACCGAAACGTGCTGCGGGTGCACCTGTTTTGTGAACCCGAGGTCTTCAAGGCTCTGGCCGGTCATCACCTTTGTGGCAATCCGGGCCAGGGGCACGCCCGTGGCCTTGCTCACAAAGGGCACCGTGCGCGATGCCCGGGGATTAACCTCCAGCACGTACAAACAGCCGTCCTTGATGGCATACTGGACATTCATCAGGCCGATGACGTTTAGCTCCTTTGCCATGGCGCAGGTGGCGGAAACGATCTGATCGATTTCCCCGGATTTCAGGGAATATGGCGGCAGCACGCAGGCTGAATCACCGGAATGGACTCCCGCGGCCTCGATGTGTTCCATGATTCCCCCGATCACAGTGATCTGCCCGTCGGACACCGCATCCACGTCCACTTCCACCGCATCTTCGAGAAACTTGTCAATGAGCACCGGATATTCCGGGGAGGCCACGATGGCCAGGCGGGTGTAGTTTTCCATTTCCTGGTCATTGTAAACGATTTTCATTCCCCGGCCGCCGAGCACGTAAGACGGCCGCACGATCACGGGATAGCCGATACGCGCGGCTTCGGCCATGGCTTCTTCCACAGACCGGGCCGTGCCGTTGGGCGGCTGCATGAGCCCGAGATTGTTTAGAATAGCCTGGAAATGCTTGCGGTCTTCTGCCTGTTCGATATTCTCCGGGCTGGTGCCGATGATCGGGACCCCTGCATCCATCAGGGAAAGGGCCAGGTTCAGGGGCGTCTGGCCGCCAAACTGCACGATCACCCCGTCGGGCTTTTCGGTTTCCACGATATGCAGCACGTCTTCATGGGTCAGGGGCTCGAAATAGAGCTTGTCCGAGGTGTCATAGTCCGTGGACACGGTCTCGGGGTTGGAGTTGACCATGATGCTTTCAATGCCCAGCTCCTTTAAGGCAAACGAGGCATGCACGCAGCAGTAGTCAAACTCGATTCCCTGGCCGATGCGGTTGGGTCCGCCGCCCAGGATCATGATTTTTCTGCCCTCCGAAACCCGGGCCTCGTCTTCCTGCTCATAAGTAGAGTAATAATACGGGGTGGCGGCCTCAAATTCAGCCGCGCAGGTATCCACCAGCTTGTAGACCGGCCGCAGGCCCGCGGATTTTCGCATATCCCGAATTCTGCCGGCGCCCAGGCCGGTGAGATGGCCGATCTGAAAATCGGAAAATCCGTATTTTTTGGCTTTTTCCAGTGTTTCCAAAGAAATCTGCCCCCCGGCCGCGGCCATCTGCTTTTCAGTTTCCGCAAGCCGGGCAAACTGGTGCAAAAACCACGGATCGATGCCGGTGAGCTCGTAAATGGTTTCAAGGGGCATGGCCGCGATCAATGCCTGGTGCAGATAAAAAATCCGCCTGCTCGTGGGCCGGGCCAGCATCTGCTCGATTTCTGCAAGCGAAAGGGGCGGGTTTTGGCCATCCTCCTCGTCTTTTCCATCGCCTCCGAATCCGTACCGCCCGGTTTCAAGAGACCGCAGGCCCTTTTGCAGGGCTTCGGTAAATGTCCGGCCAATGGCCATGGTCTCGCCCACCGAGCGCATGGAGGTGGTCAGTTCGTCTTCTGCCTCGGGAAATTTTTCAAAGGTCCAGCGCGGAATTTTCACCACGCAGTAATCCAGGGCCGGCTCAAACGAGGCAACGGTTTTTCCGGTAATATCATTTGGGATTTCATCTAAGGTGTAGCCCACGGCCAGCTTGGCGGCAATCTTTGCAATGGGAAAGCCCGTGGCCTTGGAGGCAAGGGCGGATGAACGCGACACCCGGGGATTCATCTCCACCACGATCAGCTCGCCGTCATCCGGATTGACCGCGAACTGCACGTTGGATCCGCCGGTGTCCACCCCAATTTCGCGCAAAATGGCAATGGCGGCATCGCGCATGACCTGGTATTCCACATCACTGAGGGTCTGGGCCGGGGCCACAGTGATGCTGTCTCCGGTATGAATGCCCATGGGATCCACATTTTCAATGGAGCAGACAATAACCACATTGTCATTTTTATCGCGCATTACTTCAAGTTCATATTCTTTCCAGCCCAGAACCGATTCCTCGATCATGACCTGATTGATCATGCTGGCATCCAGGCCGGCCGAAGCGATGTTCTCCAGATCCTCGGGGTTGTAGGCCACCCCGCCCCCGGTGCCGCCCAGGGTGAAGGCGGGGCGGATAATCACGGGATAGCCGATGTCTGCGGCAAATCCGCGGGCGGCCTCCATGTCAGTGGCAATGCCGCTTCTGGGAATCCGGAGATTGATCTTTTCCATGGCCCGGCAGAACCGGTCCCGGTCTTCTGCCTTGTGAATGGCATCCAGGCGAGCGCCGATCATCTCCACGCCGTATTTTTCCAAAACCCCGGCCTCTGCCACGGCCACGGCGGTGTTCAAACCGGTCTGCCCCCCCAGGGTGGGCAGAATGGCATCGGGCCGCTCCTTTTCAATGATCATTTCCACGGTTTTGGGGGTGATGGGCTCCACATAAGTGCGGTCCGCGGTTTCCGGGTCGGTCATAATGGTGGCCGGATTGGAATTGACCAGGATCACCTCGTAGCCTTCTTCCTTCAATGCCTTGCATGCCTGGGTGCCGGAATAATCAAACTCACAGGCCTGGCTGATGATAATCGGCCCTGCGCCGATGATCAGGATCTTGTGAATGTCGGTGCGTTTCGGCATAAAAAGTCCGTATTCGGGTGCGGGTTATTGATTGTCTCGGATCATGCGGACAAAATCGTTAAACAGGTAACCGGCGTCATGGGGTCCGGGTGCGGCCTCGGGATGGTACTGGACCGTAAACAGGGGGTATTGCCGGTGAGAAAACCCCTCCAGTGTCTGATCGTTTAAGTTCATGTGGGTGATATCCACGGCCTTGGCGTCCAGGGTGTCGGGATCCACGGCAAAACCGTGGTTCTGGGAGGTGATTTCCACCTTGCCGGTGGCCAGGTGCTGCACCGGCTGATTGACCCCGTGATGACCGAACTTGAGTTTGAAGGTCTTTGCCCCCAGAGCCTGGCCCAAAAGCTGGATCCCCAGGCAGATGCCAAACATCGGCTTATACCCGATCAACTGCCTGGCGGTTTCCACGGCATAGGAAAGGGGCGCGGGATCGCCGGGCCCGTTGGACAAAAAAACCCCGTCCGGGTCCAGCTTTTTGACTGCATCGGCCGGAGTGTCAGCCGGCAGCACCAGAACCTGGCAGCCGGCGTTTTCCAGGCAGCGCAGAATATTGTATTTTACCCCGTAGTCCAGGGCAACCACCCGGAAGCCGTCGGTTTTGGGTCCCCAAAACCGCTGATCCGGGCCGGACACGTCACAGGCAACAGGTCTGTTGTTTTTCCAGAAATAGGGTTTTTTGGCCGTCACGTGACACACCAGATCCTGGCCTTCCATGGGGGGGATCTGCCGGGCCCGGGCGCTTAAGGATTGCGGATCTGTGTCATGGGTGGAAACAAATGCGCGCATGGCGCCGGCCTGTCGGATATGACGGGTCAGGGCCCGGGTATCGAGTTCATCCACTCCCATGACGCCGTGGGCCCTGAGATAATCGGCAAGGCTTTGGTCAGCCCGGAAATTGCTGTATTGATCCTGGTATTCCCGGATTACGAACGCGCCCACCTGCACCCGGTCGGATTCGATGTCTTCGGCATTGACCCCGTAGTTGCCCACCAGAGGATAGGTCATGGTCACCATCTGCCCGCGGTAGGAAGGGTCTGTGAGAATCTCCTGGTAACCGGTCATGCCGGTGTTAAACACCATCTCCCCCGAAGCCTCCCCGGGTCCGGTGAAACTTCGGCAGGCAAATGCGCGCCCGTCTTCTAGTGCCAGCAATGCTTTCATAGGGTTCAATGCTTATTGTTCAGGTTTCAGGTTCGGGATGCGCGCATCGGGAAAAATCCGCGATTTTTGGCATAAGCTCACAAAATCATCCAGATTTTTCCAGCATCCGGGTAGCAGAGTACAATAACATGGGCTTCCGGCCGGAGCAAATCATTTTGGCGAAAAAATATATCCCCTGCTTTTATTACAGCGGATCATTTTCCCGCATGGCCCAGACCCCGCAGGGGCAGGCCCCGGCACAAAAGCCGCATCCAATGCACAGATCCGGGTCCACCGCGTACTCATAATCCTTGCCTTGTAACTGCTTTCTGGAAATGGCCGCGCGCGGGCAAATATTTTCGCAAATCCCGCAATCCCGGCAGGCCCCGCAGGACGCACAGGCAGACCCGCACTGCTCCGCCCCGGAAAACGAACTGATCCTGGGGTCAAAATATTCCAGGGAAACCCGGGCGGTGTCGATCACCGGGGTTTGTCCGCCGGGACCGGCGGCTGTGCCGGGATCGGCCACTGCCTTAAAATCCGTTCCGGGATCAAGGGGCCGCTTTCCTTCGGCAATTTCCCTGATGGCGGAAGCCGCCTTTCTGCCTGCGCCGATGGCATCAGTAAGCAGGCCGGGCCGGACAATGTCGCCGATGGCAAAAATCTTTGGATCCGTGGTCTGGAAATATTCATTGACCCGCACAAAACCCTTTTCCAGGCCCACAGCGTCGGGCAGAAAATCCGTGTTCGGCACATCGCCGATGGAGACCACGACCGTGTCTGCAGCCAACACCTCGCCGGATTC
This sequence comes from Desulfosalsimonas propionicica, assembly GCF_013761005.1. NCBI lineage: Bacteria > Pseudomonadati > Thermodesulfobacteriota > Desulfobacteria > Desulfobacterales > Desulfosalsimonadaceae > Desulfosalsimonas > Desulfosalsimonas propionicica. The sequence continues at coordinate 800,983 of NZ_JACDUS010000001.1, read as the reverse complement.
CAGCACCACGCCCTGCTCCGTGATCTCACGGGTAAAGCAGGGCCAGCGGAATTTCGCCCCCGCAGCTTCTGCATGCTCCCGCTCCTTTCCAAAGGATGCCGGCTTTTGCACGTCTATGAGAACGATATCTCCGGCTCCCAGACGGCGGGCTTCAACAGCCGCATCACAGCCCACGTTGCCGGCACCGATAATAACCACTTTTTTACCCGGATCAATGGCATCGTTTTTGGCCCGGGCCAGAAAATCATTTACGGCAATCATGCGCTCCTTTCCGGGAACCGGCAGGGTGCGCGGCTTTGTGGCCCCGGCTGCGATCACCACAAAATCATAATCGGCTTTCAACTGCTCCACATCGTCTTTGCCCAGCTCCTGCTGCAGATGAACATGGGGCAGCACTTCGCGGATCCGGGAGAGTTCGGCTTCCAGCACATCAGCCGGAATACGGGAGCCGGGAATCAGTTGGCGCATCTTGCCGCCGAGGTTTTCCGACATGTCAAAAATCACCGGATCATGGCCGGCCCGGCGAAGCTGCCAGGCAATGGAGATGCCCGCAGGCCCGCCGCCCACCACGGCGGCTTTTTTCCCGGTCACAGGCGGCAGTTCCGGCGTTTTTGCTGAAATGCTGGCCCGGCCCAGGTGCGTGACATCCACCGGATGCATGTCGGCCGAATGCCGGGTGCAGGACTGCATGCAAAGATTCGGGCAGAGGTATCCGCATACAGATGCGGGAAACGGAGTATAGGCCAGGGCCATGTCCACGGCCTCGTCCATTCGGCCTTCGCGCACCAGCCGCCACCTGTCATGCACCGGAATGCCAGTGGGACATGTGGCCTCGCACGGCGGGGCATACACGCGGTTTTCCCATACCGGCACAAACCGGCGCAGGCGGCCGGTGACAATCACGGGAATCGGGCTCATATCCGTGTCCGTGAGATCGCCCACCAGGCCCCCGGCGCCAAGTTCCCGGTTCCACACCGACTCGCGGAACTCGGAAATCGACCGGGTCTTTCGCACCACCTTGTCCGCAGGACCCCTGGCAGCAATGAGCTGCCAGCGCTCGCGCTCGGCCAGTTGATCATAGAGATCCATGCGATCAGTGGCCTCCAGAAACCGCCGCAGGTTTTGTTCCAGCCACTGCCAGTCACTGTCTGTGATGGCAACGAGCCTGGCATCGCTTTTGCTGTATCCGCCATGAGGGCCCCTGAAAAAAACCCGGCCGCTGACCATGCCCACAAGGGGACGGTATCCCAAAATATTTTCCGGGGTTTGCGCATCAATGCCGCAGATCACGGCGACACCCCCGGCCATGAATTCGCCGAAATAATCGCCCGCCGATCCCAGCACCCACAGTTCCGGAGGGGCAAACCGGGGGTTTTGCTTGGTCATGGTCATGCCCCGGCTGCCAATGCTGCCGGCCACATAAACCCTTCCCTGGGCCATGGCGTTTGCCACACCGTTTGAGGCATGGCCGTGGACCACAATTTCAGCCCCGGCATTGAGCCAGCCCACGTCATCAGAGGCCGGGCCCATGTTTTCAATCCGGGTATTGGCAAATCCCATGGAACCCAGGCGCTGGCCGGAGTGTCCCGTAACCCGGATTTCCAGGGGCTTGTCCCCGGCGCGCCACAGCCGGCCGCCAATGCCGTGCTGGCCGCATGCCTGCACCTCGATCTTCCGGTGGCCTTTTGCCACCGCCTCCTGGAGCTGTTCCTCCAGGACCCGGGATTCGAGCCGGATATCGTCCTGCCGTCCGGATATCAAATAATAGCGTTGCTGGTCGTCCATCTTATGCCTCATAATCCTGATTCTCGCGCAAAAAGTCTGATTTCAGATGGCGCCGTAAAAGTTCAAGATCAAGACTTGCGCGATTGCCGAAGAATGCAGCGTACTTGTCCGTACGTGAAATTCTGAGGAATCGCGCGTAACGCAGATATTGGACTTTTACGGCGCCATCAATCTAAACCACATACTGGATCTGCAGCCGATCTGCGGCTGCCTTGTCTGCAATGCCCAAAGCATCTGACATGCCGATGGGAAGGGTGGTGGACCGGCCCAGTGGGGCCACGATCTTTCTTAGCTCCGTGTCAAAGGAGACATACATGTCCACCACGCGCTGTGCCACGTCCTCGGCATCCAGCCGCCGGTAAAGGCGGGGATCCTGGGAGGTGATGCCCTTGGGGCACAGGCCGATGTTGCAAATATTACACCGCCGGGTCTCGGAACCCAGGCAGCCGGCAGCGGCCTGCATCACGTATTTGCCCACCTGGACCCCGCTTGCCCCGAGCATGATCAGGGCTGCGGCATTGGCCGCCAGGTTGCCGTTTTTGCCGATACCCCCGCCGGCAAACAGCGGAATTTCGTTCTGTTGGCCCAGCTTCACCAGGTTGAGGTAACAGTCCCGCAGGCAGCTGGCAACGGGATGACCCATGTGGTCCAGGGACACGTTATAGGCCGCGCCGGTGCCCCCGTCTTCGCCGTCAATGGCAAGACCTGCGGCATAGGGGTTCCGGCTCAGGTTGTTTAACACCGCAAGCGAAGTGGAAGTGCCCGAAATCTTGGGATACACCGGTACCCGGAAGCCCCAGGCCATGCTCATGGACTGGATCATCTTGGCCACGGCCTCCTCGATGGAATACTTGGTCTGGTGGGTGGGCGGACTCGGCAGGCTCACGCCCTTTGGCACGCCGCGGATGGCAGAAATCAGGTCATTGACCTTGTGCCACATCAAAAGGCCGCCGTCTCCGGGCTTGGCCCCCTGGCCGTACTTGATCTCAACGGCGCAGGGATCCACCTTCATTTCGGGAATGGCGTGGATGATCTCGTCCCAGCCGAAATACCCGGATGCGATCTGCAGAATCACGTAGCGCAGAAATCGTGAGCGAAGCAGCCTGGGCGGACATCCGCCCTCCCCGGTGCTGATACGCACGGGCATGCCCATTTCCTCGTTTAAATAGGCCACACCCATCTGCAGCCCCTCCCACATGGGCGGAGAGAGCGCACCAAATGACATGCCGCCGATAATCAGCGGATAGATCTCGCGAACCGGCGGCACCCAGCCGTGCTCGCGCACTCGCTTCATGTTCTCCTCCGGCGGAAGGATCCGGCCGAGCAGGGCGCGCATTTCAAACTCATGACGACCCGCATCCAGAGCAGGGTCGGTAAGCATGGAGATCCGGGTGAACTTGATCTGGTCCAGCACCCCGGCCGGCGCGTTTCTCCGCCCGCCCCGGCGCTCGGCCTGGCCGCCCCGGTTTAAATGAAAACGGAGCTTGTCGGCCTCATCATTGTGATACGGCATAATGGCGTCATTGGGACAAACCATGGCGCACATGCCGCAGCCCACGCAGTGATAGGCCGGGTCCGTGCGCTGACGGATGCCGTGATAGACTTTGTAGATGTTGCCGGGCTGGGTGGCCGCATTGATATCCACCTCCACGATCCGCTTGCGAAACACCCCCAGTTCAATGGCGTTGACCGGGCAGGCTGCCGTGCATTGGCCGCACAAAGTGCATTTGTCCCGGCTCCAGTCAATCTGCCAGGGAAGATCCTTGAGGCTTAGTGTAGACGGGGTAATCTTTGCATTTGCTTGCATATGTGAACCTCCCGGCGGTCGGGTCGGACAACCGCCGTATCCAGGTGCATGGGTTGAAAATCCGTGTGCTTGTCCCGGCCGGGCAGGACATAATCCAGGCCGCAGACCTCTGAAGAAAAGGCCCAGGTGCCGGACTGGCCGCCCACCACCCCGGGCCGAAGCTTTTTGCGGTCCTGTGTCATGAACATGGTGTTATCCGGCAGCAGGCCGATGACGCAATTGGGCCCGTCAATAATGAGCTTTCTGCAGGTACGCTTTAAATGGGTCAGAAAATCGCCGTTGGGGTGCGATTCCAGATCTCCGTCCTGCAGGGGCGTGATCACGTGCTTGTAGGCATCCACCCCGAGTCCCAGATGTTTAAGGGTATAGTGCAGGATATGAACAAATACCTCGGAATCGGAATAAAAACCGGTGTACCCGGGCTCGCCCCGGGATTTGAGATATTCCCGGATGGGCACAAAAGCGGTGTTTTCCCCATTTGTCATGGTGGAAAAACCCTGAATGAAAAAGGGGTGGCAGGCATACAGGTCAATGGCGTAATTGGTGTTCTGCCGGCCCTGGGCCATGATGATCCGGGCGTTTAGCTTTTCGTTTCCCAGTTCCAGGTATTTTCCCACGGTCAGGGGATCGCCGATTTCCTTGATCATGATGGTGTCGGGCCAGAAGGAGAACACGATCATGTCCTGGTTTTCCCGGCCCATTTCCTGGAGGGCCAGGCGGATGTTGACCAGCCGCGCCTCTTTTTCCGCCTGGTCCATGTCCGCCCATTCCTCGGGATATTCATATGCCCGGATCAGGTACATGTCGCGTTTGGGCACTCCCCGGGGCGGCACCTTGGGAATCTTGATGGAAATCTTGTACTTGGTGAGAAATCCCAGGTTGATCATGTAACCGTCCAGACGCCGGATCCCGGACTCCGTGAAAATGCCCGACAAAATGGGCTCGTCTTTCATTTCCTCCAGAGGCCCGCCCAGATCCCGGAGACAAAGCCCCACCCCGGAGCCGTCATGGCCTTCGCGCATGACATCCAGGGCATTTAAGGCGGTCATGGGAGACTGCGGCGTATCACTGGTAATGGCGATTAAGCGGCACATGCTTGTATTGCTCCTGAATAGAATTCGTTGAAATGCGCCTCTGCGGCAGATTCAGCCGCGCGTTTTGCGCTGTGCTGTCAAAAACACCCGGAACCAAACCAGCACCGGGCGTTAAATGAAGAAGCAATATTTATACCAAAATATAAAATCAACACACTGTCGAAGATTGCAACTTGTGGGAGGAAAGCCCAGGGCCGCGGGTTGCGTTTTTTCGCTCCTGACCGTTTACGGATTCAGCCAATGCCTTCGCTAAAATTTCAAAAACTCGGCCTGCCGGCCTCAAACAGTTTGAAATTTTAACGCTCCGGCATTTGCTGAATTTTTCCGTAAACGCTCAATGTCGCTTCAAAAACACAACCCCCGGCCCTGGGCTTCCCTGGAAGCGCTCTTCCCTGGCAAACCCCGGGTCCGTGCATGAATAGCAACTTTTTTTGATGTTGCTCAGAGGTGTTGCTGAACCGCGCGCAAAATAATCACTGAGCAAGGAAATGGTCTTCAATGAACATACAATTTTGTTAATTTTTAGCTGTAAAATTTACAATTTTGTATATTAACATGTTTTCCCCAGCGCGGTGCCCTGCCCATCAGCCCCCGCAGTTTTCGGAGCCGCGTTCCAGCACCTGGGCATAAAACTTGCGGTAATACTCCTTGACCATCCGGCGCGAGGAAAAGTGCGGGGCAGTGGACTTGATGCTTTCTTTCATGTACCGGACCCAGCTGTGGGGGGTGCCGTCTTCGGCCGCCTCATAATACAAGGGAATCATCTCTTGTTCCAGCAGATCGTATAATTGTGCGGCATCATCCCGGTCCCGGCCGCTGTCAGAACCCTTTCTGCCTGATCCGAACTGCCAGCCGTTGTTTTTGTTATAACCCTCCAGCCACCATCCGTCCGGAATGCTCACATGGGGCACGCCGTTTAAGGCCGCCTTCATGCCGCTGGTGCCGCTGGCCTCCATGGGGGGCACGGGATTGTTTAACCACGCATCCACGCCGTGGACCATGTACTGGCCGAGCTGCTCATTGTAGTTTTCCACAAAGGCGATTCTGCCGCCCATCTGCGGATCACGGGCAAATTCAAATACCCGGTGGATTAATTCATGGCCCTTGGCGTCCTCTGGGTGGGATTTCCCGGCAAACAGGATCTGAACCGGCCGCCAGGGATCATTGATGATTTTCTTCAGGCGATCCAGATCATGGAAAATCAGATCCGCGCGCTTGTATGTGGCAAACCTGCGGGCGAATCCGAGCGTGAGAACCGAGGGATCTAGAAGTGTTCCCATGCCCATGATCTGGGAGGGATCTACTTCGCCCGTATCCCAGCGGTCCCGGGCCTTTTGGCGGATGTAGTTGACCAGCTTGAGCTTGAGCCAGTAATGAAGCTGCCATAATTCCGAATCCGGAATTTCCTCAATAAACTGCCATATGGCCGGGTTGTCATGGACATTGATCCAGCCCTCCCCGAAATACCGGTTAAACAGCAGCCGCATCTTGGGCTCCAGCCAGGTGGGCAGATGCACCCCGTTTGTCACGTAATCAATGGGCACATCCGCTTCGGCCTTATCCGGCCACATGCAGTGCCACATGCCCCGGGTGACCTCCCCGTGCTTCTGGCTTACAGCGTTGACATTGCCGGAAAGCCTCAGTGCCAGTGCTGTCATGTTAAACCCGGCTTCGGGATTGTCCGGATGCCGGCCCAGTTCCATAAACCCTTCCCGGTCCAGCCCCAAAAGCGGCCAGTAGCCTTCCAGGTATTTTTCCACCAAATCAAAGGGGAAGATATCATGGCCTGCGGGCACCGGGGTGTGGGTAGTAAACAGGCTCATGGCCGCCAACTGCTTTCGCGCCTGCGCGAAATCCGCGCCCTGCTCCACAAATTCCCGGATTTTCTCCAGCAGGGCAAAGGCGGCATGGCCCTCGTTTAAATGCAGCATGCCAAAATCGTGACCCAGGGTCGCCAGCACCCTGGAACCGCCGATACCCAGCAAAATCTCCTGGAGCAGCCGCTGGGTAACATTGCTGGTATAAAGCCTTTGGGAAATGGCTCTGACCCAGTCGCTGTTGGAAACGATATCGGTGTCCATGAGATACAGCCCCACCCTTCCCACGGAGACCTTCCATACGCCCACTTCCACGGGTGTGTGGTTGATATAAGGCACCCGCACGCAGAACTGCTCTCCGTTATCGGTGAGCAGGCGGCTGATGGATGCGGCATCTTTGTCCACCTTTTGGGTAAAATTTTCCTGCCAGCCGTCGCGGTTGATCACCTGATTGAGATAACCGCCCGGATACATAAACCCCACGGCCACCATGGGAATGCCCAGATCGCTGCATTCCTTGAGATGATCGCCGGCCAGAAAGCCCAGCCCGCCGGCATAAAAGGGCAGGGAATGATGCAGGCCGTATTCGGCGCTGAAATAGGCAATGGGCAGGGCATCCGGCTGCAGTTCAAACTCCGGGTAAAGCACCCGCTCGTTTAAATATTTTTCAAACAGATACATCACCAGATCATAATGCCGCAGGAAATTGTCATCCCGGGTGGCTCTGGCCAGCACCCCGGCTGATAACTGCTTTAACATCAGGTCCGGATTGTGGTTGCTTTCCTTCCAGGCCTGGCGGTCAAGCATTTTAAAAAGCGTTCGGGCCTGGGGATTCCAGCTCCACCAGAGATTTTCAGCCAGACCGCCCAGCCCTTTTATGCGGGTGGGCAGGTTGGGAAAATCATTGTTGCTCAGTTGGTACGACGGCATTCAGGTCTCCTTGAAAAAACAAAACAGGATAAAAAAATACAAGAGTCATTTATGATGAGCCTGTAAAAAGTCTGATTTCAGATGGCGCCAGCATTTATTATGGATGGTAGCAGACAGCTGTAATCCGGGTCATGTCAAAACCCGCGCTTCGGGCTGCCACGGCAAAAGCCCCTGTATATCCGGACCGGATGTCAATCGGCATAATCCGCCATTTTTCATCCATGCAGCAGCCGCGGTCGATAATCCCGTAGCCCCCGCCGGCCTGATGCCGGATCTCAATATCGCCGAGCCGGGCAATCCCCTCGCCGGTGGCCTTCAAATAAGCCTCCTTAAGGGTCCAGTACCGGTAAAAAAGCATTTTGGCCGGCTCCGGGGACAGGCTGCGGATGGCACGGACTTCGCCCGGAAAAAAGAAGCGATCCGCCAGTCCGAAGATATCGGCCCTGGGAGTTATGGACTCAACATCCACGCCAACCGGGCCTTTGAGACAAACGCCCAGCAGCATCATCTCACAGGAGTGGGACAGATTAAAACAAAAAAAATCAAAAGGCAGGTCATTTTTCAGGGTCGGCTTGCCCCGACCCTGATTTTCAAATACCAGATGATTTGGACAAATGCCGGTGAGACCGCTCAGAATCTGCCGCAAAATGCCATGGGCGGCAATAAAACGGCGCCTGTGGGCTTCAGACAAAAACCGCCGGGCCCTGGCGATTTCTTCTTTGGAAAGCAGTTTTTCCAGCCGGCCGGTCTGCTGCCGGCCGAGATCCAGGGGCGCCTGCCACAGGGCGGCGCCCCCGGCCTCAAGGATTTTCATGGTCTCCGGCAATTCGGACATGGGCACTGATCCGGCAACAAAGCGTCAATATTTTGCCATAATTTAAACCATGATGCCGGCGCAGGCAATTGTTTTTCAAACAAACCATGCTACCATGTATCAATATCCGGCCGTTTTTTGCCGGTCCGGGCGACTTCCGGGGGCATGGCGGCAAGGCCGCGCATGATCCAGTGCCGGGTATCTGCAGGATCGATCACATCGTCGATTTCCAGAAATGAGGCCATGTTGATGGCCTTTCCGTGCTCATAGGACATGGCCACCAGGGAATCGTATAACTCCTGGCGCTTTTCCGGGTCTTTTTCCGCCTCCAGGTCCTTTTTAAAACCCAGTTTCACCGCTCCTTCCAGGCCCATGCCGCCGAATTCGCCCGTGGGCCAGGAGATGTTGAACACCGGCCGGTGATAGCCGCCGCCCACCATGGCCATGGCGCCCAGGCCGTATCCCTTGCGCAAAACCACGGAAAACACCGGGATGGTGGCGCCGGCCGCAGTCACAAACAACCGGGCAAAGCGCCGCACCTGGGCGCTTTTTTCGGCTTCCGGGCCCACCATGAAACCCGGGGTGTCGCAGAGCACCACCATGGGAATGTCAAATGCGTCGCACAACTTCATAAACCGGGCGGCCTTGTCTGCGGCATCCCCGTCAATGGCCCCGCCCAGGTGCCAGCAGTTGTTGGCTGTCAGGCCGAAGGGCCGGCCCTGGATACGGATCAGGGCGGTGATAATGCCTGTGCCGTACTGACTGCGAAGTTCGGTAACAGAGTCTGTATCCGCCAGAAGCGAAATAATTTCCGAGACATTATAGGCCCTGAGCCGGTTTTCCGGAACACACCGGCGCAGCCTGCGCTGATCTGCACACTGCCAGTCGTCCACCGGACCCTGGAAATAGGAAAGGTATTTTTTGGCCGCAGCCACGGCTTCGGCCTCGTCTTGCACAAGGATGTCAATAACCCCGTTGGGTCCCTGCACGCTGGCGGGACCGATCTGCTCGGGCCGGCATTTGCCCAGGCCGCCGCCTTCGATCATGGCGGGTCCGCCCATGCCGATGTTGGCGTTTTTCGTGGCAATAATCACGTCGCTGCAGCCCAGCAAAGTCGCGTTTCCGGCAAAACAGTACCCGGAAACGATTCCCACCAGGGGCACCAACCCGCTTAAGGCGGCATACCGGGTGAAAGTATCCAGGTCCAGTCCGGCCACCCGCAGCTCCATGGCGTCCACATCCCCGGGCCGCCCCCCGCCGCCTTCGGCAAAAAGCACCACCGGCAGGCGCCATTGCTCTGCCAGATGCAGCATGCGGTCGGTTTTCTGGTGATTAAACGCCCCCTGGGTGCCGGCCATGGCCGTGTAATCATAGGCCAGCACCATGCACCGGGCCTTTGTCTCGTCAAACCGATTTCCGTTAACCGATCCGATTCCGGTGATCAACCCGTCTGCCGGGCTTTTTTTGATCAGTTCCGCCAAAGACCGCCGCCGGCGCTGGGCGGCCACCGCCAGGGCGCCGTACTCGATAAAGCTGTCATCATCCACCAGGTCGGCAATATTTTCCCTGGCCATGCGCTGCCCGGTTTTTCTGCGCTTTTCAACCGCTTCGGGCCGGGCTTCGTCCATGCAGGCCCGGTGCCGGTCGGCAACCTCGGCCAGATCCGGCCGGATATGGTCCAGATCCACCTCTTTTTCCGCATCCGCCTGCTCGGCATCCACATGGCTTGGTTCAATCCAGGCCAGCGCCCTGCCCTTGGCCAGGGTGTCGCCGCGCCTGACACAGATGCGCCGGATCACGCCGCTGACGCCGGCTTCGATGGCATGCTGCATTTTCATGGCCTCAATGACGGCCACGATCTGTTTTTCATGCACCACCTGCCCTTCTGCCGCCTCGATTTTCACCACCGTGCCGGGCATGGACACCCGGCAGGGCTCGGTGTTTTCCGGGACGTCATTGGCATCATCGCCCTGAACCGCATTTTTCCCAGAGCCCGGGCTCTCTTCGGGCTGATCAAAATAATGCGCCCGGTGGCCGCTTTCTGCCGATTCGATCAACCGGCCCAAATGGGTTTCCACAAACCGGGTGGTCACCTTATTTCCCACAACATCCGGATGCCGGACCAGGTTCTGAAGCAGGCCGATATTGGTGGCCACTCCCTCGATGCGAAACTCGCACAGGGCCCTGTAAGCTTTTGCCAGCACATCGGCATATTCGGGTGAGCGGCTGTGGCAGATCAGCTTGGCCAGCAAAGAGTCAAAGTTGGGATTGATTTCATAGCCGGCATAACCAAAGGTATCCACCCTTACCCCGGGGCCCAGGGGCGGTTCAAACACCCGCAGAATACCGGCCGAAGCCGTTATATCGCCGTTTTCTGCGATTTCTTCCATATTGATGCGCAGTTGCACGGCATGGCCCGCAGGCGCGCTGATCTGATCCTGCTCCAGTCCCAGATCCGGCAGGCTCCGGCCGCGGGCGATTTCAATCTGGGCACGCACCAGGTCAACGCCGGTGATCTCCTCGGTGACCGTGTGCTCCACCTGGAGCCGGGGATTGACCTCAAGGAAATAAAAGGGCTCTGAGCCGGCTGCCGGCCCTGCATCCACGAGAAACTCAAAAGTGCCCAGGCTCCTGTAATCAACGCTTTGGGCCAGTTGCACAGCCGCATCTGTCAGGCGGGTGCGCAGGGAGTCGTCCATGCCCGGGGCGGGTGCGATTTCCACAAGCTTCTGGTTGCGGCGCTGCAGGGTGCATTCCCGCTCCCACAAATGTGAAACCCCGCCCCGGCCGTCGCCAATGACCTGAACCTCGATGTGACGGGCATCGGCAATCAGCTTTTCCACGTACACATCCCCGCAGCCAAAAGCCGCCTCTGCCTCGGAACAGCACAGGTCAAATGCCGCATCCAGATCTTCCAGGCTGTACGCCGCCCGCATACCCCGGCCCCCGCCTCCGGCCAGGGCCTTGATCATCACGGCGGCACCGTCTCCCAGGGACTTGAAAAACTCCCGGGCCTGATCTTTTGTGACCGGTCCGTGTGTTGCCGGCAGCAGGGCGATATCGCATTTTTGCGCCTGCTGCCGGGCCATGGCCTTATTGCCGAACAGCTCCAGGCTTTCGGGCGTGGGGCCGATAAAGGCGATGCCGGCGGTTTGGCATTTTTCTGCAAACTGGGTGCTTTCGGAAAGAAACCCGTATCCCGGGGCAATGGCCATGCACCCGTTATCCCTGGCCGCGGCAATGATCTGATCTGCGTCCAGATAAGCCGCTGCCCCCAGCCCCTGAAGGGGCACGCTCTGATCCGCAAACCGGGTGTGCAGGCATTTCTGGTCATCTTCGGAGAAAACCGCCACAGTTCCCATGCGCAGCTCTGCTGCCGCGCGGATGATGCGCACGGCAATCTCGCCCCTGTTGGCCACCAATATCTTTTCCATATTTTTTCCCCGTAAAAGCTTCTCGCATCTCTTGTTGTTTATCAGGAACAATTATAATCTATCTTTTAGCTGTTCCTTTTGCACCTTGCCCGTGGCGGTCAGGGGCAATTGATTCACGATCCGGATTTCCGGGATCTTGTAAGCGGCCATGTTCTGCTTGCACCAGGAAAGCAGCTGTGTCTCATCAAGGGCTTCGGTCTGATCCGGATTGAGCTGGACAAAGGCAACAGGCACCTCGCCTTTGTCCGCATCCGGCCGGCCCAGCACCGCACTGCCGGCAATTCCGGGATGCCGGCCCAGCAGGGTTTCCACTTCTGATGGAAACACGCTCATGCCCTTGACCTTGAGCATTTCCTTGCTGCGGCCCAGATAAATCAGATGCCCCTGCTCGTCAATTGCCCCGATATCGCCAGTGTGCAGCCAGCCGTCCTTGAGCTGGTCAGCAGTGGCTTCGGGCTTTTTCCAGTACGCCTTCATCAATGAAGGGGTCTGGATGAGAATCTCGCCCTCCTGGCCCAGGTCCAGGGGTTTGGCCGTGGCAAAATCCACCACTATAAACCGGGTCCCGGGCATGGGAAATCCCACAAATACCGGACGGGCGGCCAGATCCATATCATTTTCCTGCATGCCCGCGGTAAAGGTGTCCAGGGTATGGGTTTCGGTCATGCCGTAGCTGCTTTCGCGCATCACCGTGCCGGTGAGCGCGTGCCACCGCTGCCGGTAATCCTTGTTGAGTTTTTTCACAAAAGAGGAAACCAGGGTTTCGCGCAAAGACGAGAAATCCGTGGCTGACGCATCCGGATGCTCCATGAGTTCTGCCATGTTGTCCACCAGGCCGTAAATGATTGAGGCCCTGTATTTTTCAATGGCTGCCAGCACGGCCGCAGCATCCCACCGGACCATGAGCACCTCGCTCACCCCGGAAAACACCGGAGACAGCACCCCGGCATCCTCGCCGGCAATCCAGAACACCGGCAGATAATTGAGCATCACGTCCTGGCCCCCGGGCCGGCCCAGGGCAAAAATGGAGCCGCATGCAGCTGTGTAGAGCATATCCCCGTGGGTGTGCACACATCCCTTGGGCATGCCTGTTGTGCCGCCTGTATAATTGAGCGCGGCCGTATCGTCAAGATGGATATCCACATCCGGGCAGGGCCGGGTTTCTTCATTTAAAACAGTCATAAAATCCAGGGAGCCGGGACACTCCTGTCGGGGAACCTTCGCCAGATCCGGAATTGCAATGGCCGGTGTCTCCGGCAGCCAGTCGGTCAAGCTGGTGGAAAGCACGACTTCCAGACTGGTCTGCTCCCGGGTTGCGGCCAGCACCCCGTAAAGCAGATCCAGGGCCACGATAACCCTTGGCCCGGCATCCTGAATCTCGTAAACAAACTCGGTCTCCTTAAACAAGGGATTGACCGGCACGTGGATGCAGCCCAGCTTGAGAATGCCGTAAAAGGCAATTAAAAACTGGGGGCAGTTGGGCATAAACACCGCCACCCGGTCGCCTTTTTCCAACCCCTGGCCGGCCAGCCAGGCGGCAAACCGATCACTGTAGTCATCGAGCTGGGCAAAGGTCATTTCGGCCCCGTAATAAATAATGCATGCCTTGTCCGGCATCTGCCGGGCCTGTTTACGCAAATATTCGGACATGGGGATTTCTCCCAGGGGATATTCCACCGCCCGTGGCATGCCCGCGGGCCAGTTGTCCTTCCACAGCTTTTCCAGTTCATCCAGATAAGTCTGCCGGTCCATACACCCTCCCTTGATTTTCATTTATAATTGCCAACCATCCCGGAATTCGACCCGATCAGACCACATGCACGGAAAATCGGGTTTTTGTTTTCCCGGTGCTGAATGTACCATTGAATGGGAAAGCAATGATTGTGCCGGAACCCGGGCATTTAAAAAATATAATAATTTTAGAAGTTTATATAAAACCGGCAGGGAAAAGAAAAGAACGCTATCACGAAATTTCAAAAACCAACGATATTTCGTATCATGAGTTTGCGCCTTCTCCTGTATCCGCCAAAAAAGCCGGGCCTGGTTTGGTTTCAGCGGCAAATGTGGATTTCCGGGAGATGCCCAGCTTTTTCATGCGCGAAAACAAGGTATTGGGATGGATGTCCAAAATCTCCGCAGCGCCTCCGGCTCCGGCCACTTTTCCCCGGGTTTGCGCCAACACCCGAAGAATATGACGGCGTTCGTTTTCCCGCAGTGTAACCATTTCCGGGTCCGGGGGAGCGTGGTCTTTGCCGAGATCCGGAACCTGGTAAAACGACCCGCTGCTGAGGATCACACCCCTTTCAATGACATTTTCCAGCTCCCGGACATTGCCGGGCCAGTCATAGGCCATGAGCTTTTCCATTTCCATAGAAGGTATGGTTTCCAGGTTCTTGTTGCACTTATTGGCATACACCCCGAGAAAATACTCGGCCAGCAGCGGGATGTCCTCTTTTCTGCGGCAAAGCCGGGGCACCTGGATGGGAAACACGTTTAAGCGATAATACAAATCCCGGCGGAAGCGGCCCGCCTCCACCTCCCGGGCCAGATCCCGGTTGGTGGCGGCAATCAGCCGGAAATCGGATTTCAACACCCGGCTGCCGCCGACCCTTTCAAATTCATGACTCTGGAGCACCCGCAGCAGCTTGACCTGCACCTCCATTGAAATATCGCCGATTTCATCCAGAAACAGGGTCCCGCCGTTGGCCAGCTCGAACCGGCCGATTTGCCTGGAAACCGCCCCGGTGAACGCACCCTTTTCATGCCCGAAAAGCTCGCTTGCAATCAGGTTTTCCGGAAGCGCACTGCAGTGGACCCGGATAAAGGGCTTGTCCGAACGAAGGCTGTGGCGGTGAATGGACCGGGCCACCAGTTCCTTGCCCACACCTGTCTGTCCGAAAATCAGCACCGTCGTATCGGTTGGCGCTGCTTGCCGGGCCTGGCGAAAAACGGCCTGAATGGCCGGGCTTTTGCCCACAAAATCGTCAAAATGGATGGTTTCAAGGTATTCTTTTTCGTAATGCTCTTTTTCAAGTTGTTTTTGTTCATACAATCCCCGCAGTGTTTCCCAGGCCTCTGCATTGTCCATGGCAATGGCGGCCTGGGCCGCAAAATACTGCAGCACCTCCAGATCCGTTTCCTTGAATGCGCTCCGGAAAAGGCGGTTGTCGTGATATAAAACCCCGATCAACTGATTGCGGATTTTCAATGGCACGCAGATGCAGGACCGGATGGCACTGCCGGTTGCCGGGCGGTCCGAATTCGTGGTGTCGAGCTCCATGATCCGGCCCCTGCCGGTTTCCACCGTTTGGCCGATCACCCGCATGGATGGCCTGAAGTCATCTCCTGTGACGTCTTTGGTTGTGAGATTTTTGGCAGCCTTTAACACCGGTTTCCGGCGATACTGATCCTCCGGGATGAATATGGCACCCCTTTCGGCTCCGGTAATCCGGTTGGCAGCCGAAATGATTCTGCGCAAAAGCGCACGAAAATCCCGGATGCTTGTCAACTCCTGGCTCAACTGCAGAATTTCTTCAAGAAGGCTTTCCCCGTAGCGCAAATTCCGGACCAGGGGCCGGATATCATCGGGCACAAGGGTCTCATTGAAAGAAAACAACTCCCGGGCCGCAGGCTGTGCATATTCCATGGCCATTTTCTCATCACCCATCCGAATATATTCCCTGGCGGCTTCCACCATGGACCTGGCGCGCTCAATTCTGTGCCCGCAGGTTTCCAGGTCTGAAATAGAACGGCTGATCAGGTCCAGCACCGGCTTGCCGGAAAATCCGGAATTTCTAAGCATCAGGGCCTTGTGGCGGCAAGCGACCCCTCGCATGAGCAGGTTTCCGCTTTCAATGGAATAACGGATCTCTTCGTCCAGATCCAGGCCCTCCATGCGGGGAAACGTCCCCTCGGCCGCAGCCTGGCCGATCAGGAGCATGACCGCGCTGTATTTCACTGTCATGGCCGACTTGCGGCTGTCATCAAGATACTGCCGAATGCAGGAAACAGCCTTATCGGACCGGCCCGCCAGATGGTAGCCGTAGCCGAGCAGGGCCAGGCCGCCAAGCCGGGCATACAGGCTTTTGCTCTTTTCGATTTCCTCCCAGGAGTTGTTAATGGTTTCAATGGCATCCTCCGGCCGGTGCAGTTCCAGCAGCAGATACCCCATGGAAACCCCGGCCAGGCCGGATATGGACAGGTTGCCGAGACTGCGGCCATGCTCCCGGATGGCATGCAGCATTCCCAGGGCCTGGGAATAAAGCCCTGTATGGCCCAGACAGACCCCGGCGGTCAGGGCGGCCAGAAGCGGGAGCCGTCCTTTCGGGAACCGGTCTTCCACGTCCGGCACCAGGGTTTCATAAATCCCCACCACATCCCGGTAGCGGCCGGACCAGTAATGATAGAACATCCCGAAGATGCTCACCGACTTTTGAATGGAAGGATCATCAATGCTGCGGGTCAGTTCCCACCCGCTTTGGAAATGATCCAATGCCGGCTGATAACGGGAACGGAGCCACTCGCTTTTGCCCAGGTGCATCCTGAGAAAACCCGCGGATTGCTGGCTGCCAATGGCTTCGGCCCTGGCAATGGCTTCTTTGAGAATGTCAATCACCCGGGCCGGATTGTCGCTGTCCGTGGAAACCCTGGCGTATTGAAGGGTGGCTTTAACGAAAAGCGCATCCGCCTCAGGACCGGGGATCCGCCGGAGATCCTCAATGGCTTTGTCATAATAATGCCGGGCCTGTTCATCCTGGAATTGACGGCGGTGAATGTCCCCGTTTTCGATCAACACCCGGCACCCGTCATGATCATTGGCCACATGGAGAAGGTGCCAGGCCACCCGCAGGGTTTTGTCCCTGCCGCGGACAAGGTTTCTGCTCAGCATTTCTGCAATATGCCCATGCAGGCGCTTTGATTGCTCAAATGGCAATTGCGCCCTGAATTCCTGCTGCACCTGATAATCCAGAAAGTAAAAATCACCCGGACTGCTCCGGGCAAGCCATTTTTTCTCCACACCCCAATCCAGGGCGGCAAAAATCGCAGATGCCTTGTGACCCGACAAATCCTGGAGCCAGTCAATGTTGAACTCGCCTTCAAACAGGGCCGCCAAAGACAAAATGGCTTCACATCCTGAAGCCTTATCCGATTCCGGGAAAAATGTTTTGCAGCTCATGGATCCGCCCCGATTCAAAAATGTTGTTTCACATAGACAAAATTGACACACCTAACGGAATCACCTCAGGCTGTCAATTCTCAACCGGGGGATGCTCCGGCGAAAACAGGCAGGCGGTCTTTTGTACAATGCCCTGCAATTCTGTAAAACCAGACATAATTATTGCATTTATTCACGGAACCGATATTTTTAAAACGCTCAGTTCAGGTGGTAACAGGCAAATACATGCCCCAGGCTTTTCACGGGATCCGCGTTTATGCAGAAATACATTCTTTTTACGGTGCTGTCGGCCATATTCATTGTTTTTGTGGGCATGGGCATCATCGTACCCATTCTGCCCATATATGCGGCCGAACTCGGGGCCACCGGGTTTGCCCTGGGGGTTATCGTGGCCGCCTTTGCCTTAAGCGGCGGTTTGCTGCAACCCTTTGTGGGCAGCTTCTCGGACCGGCACGGCAAAAAAGGATTTCTGATCACCGGGCTTTTGATATTCGGACTCACCGGCTACACCTATACCCTGGCCTCATCCGTGGGACACATGGTGCTGATCCGCACCCTGCACGGGGCCGGATCAGCCATGATCGTTCCCATTGCCATGGCTTACATGACCGAAATTTCCGCCGGAAAAAACGTGGGCCGCTACATGGGCATGCTCAATATCGCCATTTTTTCCGGAATCGGCGCCGGACCGGTGCTGGGCGGTTTTTTCCTGGACCTGTGGGGCAGAAATTCGGCCTTTTACACCATGGCCCTGCTCAGCTTTCTGGCCGCAGCCCTGGTGGCGCTCGTCCTTCCCGGCCGCGATTCCCTGACCATAGAGGAAGAACAGGGCTCCATGCTTTCGGTGTTTGCCCGCATGCTCCACCACCGGAAGGTCATGGGCATCCTGCTGGCCAGAATGGCCACCATGATCATCATGGTGCCCACCTTCGCGTTTCTGCCGCTTCTGATGACCCGCCACATGACAGCCAGCGGCACGGAAATCGGCATGGTCATTGCCAGCCGCACCATTGTCAATGCCCTGTTTCAGATGCCTTTTGGCAGCCTGGCCGACCGGTACAACAAAAACCGGCTTCTGCTTTTGGGAAGTACCATCATCAGTATCGGCATTTTCTCGGTTCCGTTTGCCGTCAGCTTTGTCACACTTTTGCTTTTGTTCGCGCTTATCGGCCTGGGCGAGGCCATTTCATGGCCGGCCATGGGCGCCCTGGCCGCGGAAGAAGGCCATCTCTACGGGCAGGGTTCCATGATGGGGGTGTTTAATACCGCCATGAACACCGGGATTTTTGTGGGCGCCATGGGAGTGGGCGCCCTGGTGGATGTGCTGGGCATTGCCTGGGCGTTTTACCTGGTGGCGGGATTTTTGTTTTCCAGCGCAATCATTGCCGCTGCCATGATCCGCCCCCGGAAAAAGACCTGTATTTCTACAGGCGATAAATCGTAGGTCTTTCATCCATGTCAATGTCGATGCCGATCATATCGCCGGTTTTAAAGCCCAGTCCCGCCAGTTCGGAGACGATCTGATCCTGTTTTTCGTATTTCCAGTACACAAACCACACGGGATTGCGCACGGTGTCAATGCCGTAGGCATCATGGGTGCACAGGTTCAGACGGATTCTGTCCTTGGCAATGATGGTGTCTGCCTCAGACAAAAAATAATCGATTTTGTACTGGTTTTCATAAAGTGCCCGGCTCAGCTGCTTTTGCAGCTCAGGGCTGTCATCCAGGTAATGATTGGCAATCTGGAAAAGATCGTCCGGGATCTTGATGGAAAAGCCCAGAACTCCGAAACGTTCATGTTTCAGGGCAAAATCCCGCAGCTTGGCCTCGTAATCGTCAATGCGCTGCACAATATCATCTATGGTGCAGGCCGAATCGCCCCATCCGTGCACCATGTCCTCGCACCGGTTGATGATGTCGAGGTAAAACGATTTGTTGTTCATGACATAAATCATCCGCTCCCGGTAATTTCTTCGTTTCCGGATTCTGCGGATCCCGTCGAGCTGCACCGAGCGATTGTCTATATCCTGATCCAGAAGCTCCACACGGGAAATGTCTTTTGCCTGGACCACGTGGATATCCCTTATTTTTGAAACAATATATTCAATCTCGCAGGCAAAGCCCAGGTTGTCCTGGATTTGCTCGGAGACGCGCAGCAGGGTCATGTCATGGGGGGTTTCGGTGATATAGGACTCGCACTGGATTTTGTGGGCAAATTCATTGGTATAGCCAAATTCCCAGTGCTTTCCCATGCGTTTGGCCATGACCTTGACGCCTTCGATAAAAGGCATGACCATAACGCCCATGTCCTCGGGATCGATCTCCGGGGCGTTGTTGAATTTCTGCTGTCTTTCGATGTTGAGCTTTTTGGCTGTTTTGGCAAGGGTGATGATCCGGTTTCTGGCATAGCGGATCCCGGCGATATCGGCATTGACCTCCAGGGAATCAAAGGTCCCGCTTTTGAAACGGGATTCCAGGGGATGGGCCGAGCGCACAATCACTTTGTAGCTTTGACAGGATTTTTTCAGAAAATCCGCCAGGGCGCCAAAGTTTTCATTCTCAAAATCTTCGGCTGTGAGATAAATAAAATCCGGAATCTCAAATCCGGATTTTTTCAATATTTCCAGAAGCCTTATTTTTTCAGGCAGGGGTTGTTGCATTGGTTTTTCCTTAAATTGCCCGGCGATTCGGCCAGGTCTTGTTCAATAACATAGGTTTCCAGATCGTCCGGATTAATCCAATCTTCCGGGATGGCCTTATTGCGCACGGAGATACCGGCTGTATGCACGGATTCGGGATCGCCTGTGACAAGAGGATGCCAGGAGGCCAGATCCCGTCTTTCAAACAGCATCCGGTAGGCGCAGGTTTTTGGCAGCCAGGTCATCTCGCAGATGTTTTCCGGCGTAAGGCAAAGGCATTCTTTTCTGGCGGATTTTCTGTGCTCATAAGCGGTACACCGGCATTTGGAAATCTCGAGAAACCGGCAGGCCACGCTGGTATATGCAATCTCGCCGGTATCAACGTCTTCCAGCTTATGCAGGCAGCACCTGCCGCACCCGTCGCAAAGGGCCTCCCACTCCGCAGAACTCATTTCTGAAAATGTTTTGTATTGCCAGAATTTTTTGTTCATAAAAACCTCTTTGATCATATTGCCGAATATATTCCAAATCCACCCGGGTGTCAAAACAGGATTGCACCGCCCTGCCAACCCATCCCCGTGGTTGCCTTTTTTCCCGATCAGACGTAGGGTGTACCGAAACGCTCAATTTAAAAATCAAAAACCTGAACCATTGATGACAAAAATGTCCGATTCCTGGATTGCACTGATTTATCCGCCCGTGGCCAAACCGGCCGAGCCGCCGGCCGGCATTGCCCGCCTGGCCGGGGCCCTGCGCGCCGGCGGTGTGGACTGCAGGGTCATTGACGCCAATATCAGCGGGCTTTGTCATCTGCTCAATACGGTCTTACCGCAAAACGACACCTGGTCTGCAAGGGCGTTCAAACACCGCGACAACCATCTTCACGCCCTCCGGGACCCGGCGGTTTACGCCCGGCCGGATGCATACAGCCGCGCCTTGTCAGATCTTGGCCGGCTGCTGCACAATGCGGGCCAAAGCACGGCCGCGCGCCCGGGGCTGGCTGATTTCACCCACGCCCGGTTCAGCCCGGTAAACAGCGCGGATTTGCGCAAAGCCGCCCAAAGACCTCAGGACAACCCATTTCATGATTATTACCAAAACCATCTTGCAGCAGAAGTCCTGGAATCCGGTCCCTGTGTGGCCGGTATTTCCATCAACTATTTGTCCCAGGCTTTGTGCGGGTTTGCCCTGATCGGGGTGCTCAGACAACTGCGTCCGGATCTCAGAATCGTTCTGGGCGGCGGCCTGATCACTTCCTGGATGCGACAGCCGGGCTGGAAAAACCCCTTTGAGGGCCTTGTGGATGCCTTGATTTGCGGGCCCGGGGAAAAGGCGCTGTTGGAAATGGCCGGATGCCGGGACACTGGCAAGCTGCCAGCGCCTTTGCCCGACTACACGGACCTGACTGCAAATTTCTATTTGAGCCCCGGTTTTGTACTGCCTTACAGCGCCTCAGACGGCTGCTGGTGGCGCAAATGCGCATTTTGCCCGGAAAAGGCTGAAAAAAGCCCCTTTCGCCCGGTGGCCCGCAGCACGGCAGCAGCCCAGCTCCGGCACCTGACCCAACAGCTTCAGCCGCGCCTGATCCACTTGCTTGACAATGCCATTTCCCCGGCCCTTTTGGGCCAAATGGTCCATACACCGCCCGGAGCCCCGTGGTACGGGTTTGTGCGCATGGGCCCGCCCCTGGATGATCCGGACTTTTGCTGCAACCTGGCCGCCTCAGGGTGCGTGATGCTCAAACTTGGCCTGGAATCGGGCAGCCAGGAAGTAATCGACCACCTGGAAAAAGGCATTAACCTGAAAACCGCCTCAAAAGTGCTCAAAAATCTGGCCCGGGCCGGCATTGCCGCCTATGTTTACCTGCTGTTTGGTACACCGGCCGAAACCCGTGCAAAAGCCTTCCAAACCCTGGAATTTACCGCGGCACACAGCCCATATATTGATTTTCTCAACATGGCCGTGTTTAATCTGCCCGCACACAGCCCTGAGGCCGAAACCCTGGAATCCAGAAATTTTTACAAGGGCGACCTTGCCCTGTACCGGGATTTTGACCACCCCTTTGGCTGGCACCGGCCGCAGGTGCGCGGGTTTCTGGAAAAAACCTTTAAAAAACATCCCGCCATCCGCCCGATTGTCCGCCGGGACCCGCCGGTATTCGGCGCCAACCATGCCCCGTTTTTCATCCGCGCCTTTGAGCACCCGAAAAAAAGGCGGACAATGCCCTGTTGATTTTGCCTTTTTTCAAGGATATATTCATCGATATATCCGCAAACACATTGCTTTCAACTCATATCGGGAACCGCCCATGACCGCCAACCGCAAAAACTGCTCCATGGAACATCTTTACGCGGTGTTAAACTCCACCCACAACGGCATTATAGCCGTGGACAACCACGGCATTATCACCCTGTTTAACCGGGGGGCTGAAAAAATCCTCGGGTTTTCCACTCAGGAAGCGCTGGACCAAAAAGTCGATGCCCTGTTTAATGTGCCCTCGCTTCTCACCACCCTGCGCTCGGGCCGGCCCGATGTGGGCCGCAACGTGGTCATCAACGGCAAAAGCATCTATTCCAACCGTTCTCCGGTTTACAGGGACGGCAAACAGGTGGGCGCCGTAGCCATCTTCCAGGATACCACAGATATTGAAAAGCTGAGCCAAGAACTGGCTGCTGCGAAAAATTCAGTGGAAATTCTGGAAACGATTCTGGAAACCACCTATGACGGCATCGTGGTTGTGGACAAAAACGGCATTATAACCCGGTTTAACAAGGCATACCAAAGCTTCCTGGGAATTGATGAAAAAAATGCCCTGGGACGGGCCGTGGAAGATGTGATCGAAAACACGCGCATGCATATCGTGGTGAAAACCGGCAAGCCTGAAATCGGTGAAACCCAGAAAATACAGGGCCATGAAATGGTGGTCATGCGGATTCCCATCTA
Source organism: Desulfosalsimonas propionicica (assembly GCF_013761005.1). Taxonomy (NCBI): domain Bacteria; kingdom Pseudomonadati; phylum Thermodesulfobacteriota; class Desulfobacteria; order Desulfobacterales; family Desulfosalsimonadaceae; genus Desulfosalsimonas; species Desulfosalsimonas propionicica. Next base: position 778,544 of record NZ_JACDUS010000001.1, on the reverse strand, counting down.
CAAAAAGGGCGAGGTCGTCGGCGCCGTGGGCAAGGTCCTGTTCCGGGATGTCAAAGAAATCCGGTCCATGGTGGAAAAGCTGGATTTGGCCACCAAAGAACTGAAATACTACAAGGGCGAAGTCATGCGCCTGAAGGGGAGCCGGTATAATTTCAAAAATATCGCCGGCCGCTGCGAAAAAATGCTGCAGGCCAAGAATCTGGCCAAAACAGCCGCATCCGGCAGCTCCAACGTGCTGATCCGGGGGGAAAGCGGCACCGGAAAGGAGCTTTTCGCTCACGCCATACATGATTTAAGCCTGCGGCGCTACGGTGCGTTCATACGGGTCAACTGCGCGGCGATCCCCGCGGGTCTTCTGGAATCCGAGCTGTTCGGCTACGAGGGAGGCGCGTTTACGGATGCGAAAAAAGGGGGCAAACCAGGAAAATTTGAAATGGCCCAGGGCGGCACCCTTTTTCTGGATGAAATCGGCGATATGCCGTCGGAAATGCAGGCCAAGCTGTTGCGGGTGCTCCAAGAAAAAGAAGTCGAACGCCTGGGCGGTGAACGCATCATCCGATTGGACATCCGCCTGATCGCCGCCACCAACCGGGACCTCGAAGAGTTGGTGAGAAAAGAGGCGTTCCGCCAGGACCTGTATTACCGGCTCAACGTGCTGAAAATCGAAATTCCGCCTTTGCGCGAAATCCGCGAAGACATTCCGCTGCTTTGCGAACGGATGCTCCAGGAAGTCAACGAGGATCTCGGAACCGCAGTGGAAACCATCGACCCCGGGGTTATCGAAATTTTAAAAGCCCATGACTGGCCCGGCAACATTCGAGAGCTTAAAAATGTCATGGAAAGGGCCGTGGCCGTTAACACGGACCGGCAACAGGTGGTCCGGAAACACCACCTTCCGATTTATCTTCTGGATATGGATACCGGCCAAAACTCCGGCGCTCTGCAGCCGGATAAGAACGCACCCGAATGGTTAACCGGCGGCACCCTTTCCGAAATTCTGGCAAAGACCGAGAAAGCCGCCATTGAAAACGCGCTTCGCGCAGCCGGCAACAACCGGAAAAAAGCCGCGGAAATGCTGGGAATCCATCGCTCCGGCCTGTATCAGAAGATAAACCGGTACAATATTGGCGCCGGCAATAGCGGCCCGGATTAAAGTTTTAAAACCACCGTCGATCTTGTTTCTGCAAAAGGGGGGGGGGGGAAACCGGCCTTTGAAATCCGGCTTCACGCTTATATGTCCAAAAAAAGGGACATGTCTATTTTTCAGGAATAGCTGATTTCGCAACCCCTGCCCCATGCTCTTGCCATCTTTGTCTATTTTGATAGACACCACTATCCTCCAAAGCCTCTTTTTTCCCGTACAAACAATGTTTCCGGGTCATGAATATGCTGCTTTCAAGGGTTTTTCAAACAGGTGGCACGCCTGTTGCTTTTCGGTCCATGTTCAAATTCTTTAATTTTGTATTTTAAAGCTAAAACTGTTTATGTTTCGAACATTCGTTTTCCCGGCCAGAAATCAGGGGAAAGCAAAACAAAAACAGCCCCGCCGGCGGCGACTTCCGGACAGGACGCCGCCCTCAAGCCGGGGCAACCAAAGACAAGGGGGTTGACATGTTTCGAATCAAAACCATCACGTTGGTCATGGCCGCAATTTTTTCAATGGCCGTGGGATTTACCGGGTGCGGCGGCCAGGAGGCCGAAGAGCAAAGCGCTGAAGCAGCCCTTCCGGAAGTGCGCTGGACCCTGCAGACCACTTGGTCCCAGGGTTGGCTCCTCCATGAAATGGCAGAAGATTTTGCAAAACGGGTCAATGATTTAAGCGGGGGCAAATTCATCATCGACGTCCAGCCGGCAGGCGCCATAGTGGGCGGCCTGGAAGTCCTGGATGCCGCGGACTCCGGGGCCATTGACGCCTATCACTCCTGGCCCGGCTACTGGATGAGCAAGCATCCGTCCGCGCCCTTTTTCGCTTCCATCCCTCTTCACCTGGAACCGCTGATGCATACCACATGGCTTTACAACTACGGCGGCAAGGAGCTCTACCAGGAAATGATGGACGAAGCCGGCCAGAATGTGGTTGTGATGCCCGGCGGCGTGACCGGTCCGGAAATGCTGGCCCATTCCAACAAGCCGGTTGAGGAAATGGAGGACTGGAAAGGGCTGAAATACCGGGCTCCGGGCTGGTGGGGCGAAGTCTTAAAGGAACTGGGCGTGGCCGTGACCATGCTGCCCGGAACCGAACTCTATCCCGCCCTGGACCGGGGCATTCTCGATGCCACCGAATTTTCAACACCAGCGGTAAACCGGCAGCAGGGATTTCACGAAGTGGCTGACTTTATCGCGGGCCCGGGCCTGCATCAGCCCACCTGCTTTTTTGAGCTGGGCTTTAACAAGGACGCCTACAATGAACTGCCCGAACTCTACAAAAAGATCATCGATAACGCGGCCATGGCCATGACCCTTCACATGTGGACCAAGAGCAACGTCGCTGACATGGAAGCCCTGGATCACTTCGAGGAACGCGGCATTAAGCGCACCTACGTGGAACCGGAAGTGCAGCGGGAGATGCGCGAACAGGCGTGGGAATGGATCGACAACGACGTCAAAAAGCGTGGCAACGACCACTACAGCCGCACCTGGGCGTCGGTCAATGAATTCTGGGAACGGTTTTCCGATTACGAGCAATTCATGGTGCCGGTGCGAAAATAGCATGATGCAGACAGAAGGGCCGGCACGCACGGACCGCCGGCCCTTCTGTTTTTCCCAATCGCGGCGGAATGATTGAAGCATAAGGATTTCCAATGGTTGTGATCAATAAAATTATTCGGGTTATTGATTGGATCAATGAAAAAATATCCAAGGCGGTTTCGTTTCTGGTTTTTGCATTGATTCTCACGCTGACCTATGAAGTGATCGCCCGCTACTTTTTCGGGTCCCCGACCCAGTGGAGCCTGAACCTGACCTACTTCATCTGCAGTTTTTTTCTCATTCTCACCATGGGCTATACCTGGCAGTGCGGGGAGCACGTGGGCGTAGACCTGCTTTCCAGCAAACTGCCCAGGCGGGTGGGCGCCTTGTTAAACGTTATCTTCATTCTGGGACTTTTCTTTCTGACATGGACCAATATCGGACGGGTCATGTACAACGACATGCTCCGCTCCTGGGCGTTGCAGGAAAGATCGACCATCGGCGCCATGCCGCCTGTCTATCCCTATAAAACCTGGATATTTGCCGGGGTTGCCCTGCTTTTGCTCCAGGGTGTTTCGCAATTGCTCAAGGAAATTCAGGTGATGCTGGGAAGGGACAGACAATCATGAGTGTTGAACTGATAACTGTACTGATGCTGACAAGTCTGATTCTTGTCATCATGATGGGTTTTCCCATCGGGTTTTCCCTGGCCGGGGTCGCCACGGTCTTCGGACTCATCTTTGTGGGACCTCACATCGCCAGCACCTTCATGCTGCGAATGCATGTAACCCTTTCCAATTATACGCTCATTGCCATACCCTTATTCGTCTTCATGGGCATTGTCATCGAAAAATCGGGCCTGGCCGGCAGACTCTATGACGCCATATACGTTTTGACCGGCCGACTCAAAGGCGGCCTGGCCATTGCAACCGTGCTGACCTGCGCCATATTCGCGGCAGCAACCGGCGTTGTGGGCGCAACAGTGGTCACCATGGGCATTATTTCCATGCCGGCCATGATGAAGTACCGTTATGACAAGCCCATGGCATCCGGGGCGGTATGCGCCGGCGGCGCGCTCGGGATACTGATCCCGCCTTCCATCCTGATTCTGGTCTATGCGCCGGTGGCCAATGTTTCCGTAGGGGCTCTTCTCATCGGGGCGTTTGTTCCGGGAATGATCCTGGCGCTGCTCTATGTTCTCTATATCGGCATACGGTGCTTTATCAATCCGGAAATGGGGCCGTCTGCGGCAGACGGGGGTGTTCATTACACCTTTTGGCAGAAATCCAGAATGTTTTGCGTCTCGGTGCTGCCGGTGCTCACCCTTATTCTTGCGGTGCTGGGCACGATTTTCTTCGGCCTGGCCGCGCCCACCGAAGCCGCAGCCATCGGCGCTTTTGCCGCGGTACTGCTGGCACTTGGCTATCGCAAACTTACGGCCGCGATGTTAGTGGAGGCCGCCATCCGGACGGCCAGAACCTCTGCCATGGTCTATCTGGTGGTCATCGGCGCCTCTTTTTTTACCTCGGTCTTTGTGCGGCTGGGATGCGGACGGGTTATCGAAAGCTCCATCCTGGGCCTGCCTTTCGGCCCCTGGGGAGTGCTGATCGTCATGTGGCTGATCATCATCCTCATGGGCTGCTTTCTGGACTGGATCGGCATCATCATGATCGTTGTACCCCTGTTTACGCCTGTGGCGGTAAAGCTGGGCTTTGACCCGGTCTGGTTTTCCCTGATGAACATCATCGTACTCCAGACCTCTTTTCTGACCCCGCCATTTGCCCTGACCATTTTCTATCTCAAAGGGATCGCCCCGCCAGAGGTTTCCCTTGCCGACATCTACAGGGGCGTGGTGCCTTATCTGCTGCTGATGCTGGCCGCATTGCTTCTTTTTTCCCTGTTCCCGGATATCCTGCTGTTTATGCCAAGGGCGGCGGGATTGATTTAAAACAGGCAAAAAGCCCAACAATCGCAAAATTACGGAGAACCAGATATGGGCCGTGAATATAAAGGACCGAAAAAACCTTCGAAACATCCGATACTCTCGACGCTGACGCCGTTTTCGGCCCAGAAGGGCAAGATCGTCACATGCGAAGAAGCCGTGGGCATCATCTGCGACAATGATACCATTGCCACCGGCGGATTCGTGGGAAACGGGTTTCCGGAGCACATCGCGGTCGCCCTGGAAGAACATTTCCTGAAAACCGGAACACCGCGCAACCTGACGCTGGTGTATGCCGCGGGTCAGGGTGACGGAAAGGACAAGGGCCTTAATCACCTGGGCCACGACGGCCTGATCCGGCGGGTAATCGGGGGGCACTGGGGGCTGGTTCCCAAGGTGCAGAAAATGGCGGTTGAAAACCGAATCGAAGCCTACAACCTGCCCCAGGGGGTGATCTCGCATCTGTACCGGGATATCGCAGCCGGAAAACCCCGAACCATAACTGCGGTGGGCATCGGAACGTTTGTAGATCCGCGCAAAGGCGGCGGAAAGCTAAATGAGATGACCACCGAGGATCTGGTGGAGCTGATTTCCTTTGACGGAAACGACTACCTGGCCTACCGGACCTTTCCCATCAACGTTGCCATTTTGCGGGGCACGACCGCCGACACCATGGGCAACATCAGCATGGAAAAAGAAGCCCTGTTTTTGGAGGCCCTGGCCATGGCCACGGCGGCGAAAAACAGCAACGGCCTGGTCATCGTGCAGGTGGAGCGCATCGCGGAAAAGGGGAGCTTAAACGCCAGAAACGTGAAAATCCCCGGCATCATGGTCGATTGCGTTGTGGTGGCCGACCCGGAAAACCACTGGCAGACCTTCGGGGAGCGCTACAACCCGTCCTTTTCCTCTGAGATCAAGGTCCCGCTGCATTCCATGCCCGCCATGGCCCTGGATGGACGCAAAATCATCGCCCGGCGCGCGGCCATGGAACTGGAGGCCAACTCCGTGGTCAACCTGGGCATCGGCATGCCCGAAGGCGTTGCCAACGTGGCCAACGAGGAAAGCATCCTCGACTACCTGACCCTTACCGCCGAACCCGGGGTCATCGGCGGCATTCCGGCCGGCGGCCTCAATTTCGGAGCTGCCACCAACACTGAGGCCCTGATCTCCCAGCCCGAGCAGTTTGACTTCTACGACGGCGGGGGCCTGGACATGGCATTTCTGGGACTTGCCCAGGCCGACGGCCACGGCAATCTCAATGTGAGCAAGTTCGGTCCCCGGCTGGCCGGCGCCGGCGGATTTATCAACATCAGCCAAAAGGCCAAGAAGGTGATATTTGTGGGAACCTTTACCGCCGGCGGCCTTGAGGTGGATATCCGGGACGGTAAACTCCACATCAACCAGGAGGGAAGCGCCAGGAAATTCGTGGACCATGTGGAGCATACCACCTTTTCCGGGCCCTATGCCCTGGAAAGAAACCAGCCTGTGCTCTACATCACCGAGCGATGCGTGTTCCGTCTGACAGCCAAGGGCATGGAACTGGTGGAAATCGCCCCGGGCGTGGATCTGGAAAAAGATATTCTGGCGCACATGGATTTTGAACCCATCATGGACCACAAACCCGAAATCATGGATCTCCGGATATTTTCAGACCAGGCCATGGATCTGAAAAAAGACCTGCTGTTTTTGTCAATTGACAAGCGGCTTTTCTATGACCGGGAGCGCAACCTGTTTTTCGTCAACTTTGAGGGCTATGCCATCAAAAGCCGTGACGATATCGGCCGGGTGGAACAAAAAGTCCGCCGGATTCTGGAACCGCTGGGCCACAAGGTTTATACCGTGGTCAACTATGACAATTTCCAGATCTATCCGGAGCTGATACCGGAATACACGCAGATGATCAAGCGCCTTTCAGAGGATCTGTATTCCGGAGTGACCCGCTATACCACCAGCACCTTCCTGCGGGCCCGGCTGGGCGATGCCCTGCTGCGCTTCGACATTACCCCCCATATCTACACAACTGCCGAAGAAGCCCTGCAAGCCCTGGGCCGGGAAGACGAACCGTGGCAATTTCCGGAGTAAAAGGGCGGCCATGGGATTGCCGGCACATGGCCGCAAACCGGTACGCCCGGATCAGCCAAGACAGACTTCGACAAGATGGCAGTCCGCTTCTGAACGGCGTTTATACGGCCAGCCCAATTTTTCTGTCAATTGTTCGGTCAGCCGGAGGCCAAGGCCGAATCCAAGGTCCGGAGCTGACGCGTTTTCTCCGGCTGTATGGTTTTTGATCTCAACGCATCGGCCTTTCTGGGTAATACGGACAGTGCCGCAATGGGTATGCTGAAACGCATTGCGGATGAGATTTCCCAGAACAATACGGGCGGCGATGCCGGGGATTGAAACCGGACAGGCGTCTGTCCCGACAATCAAATCCACGTCCTTGTCTTTTAAAAGATAGCGCGACTCCTCAATCAGATCGCAGATAAGCTGCTCCAGATCCAGCGTTTCTGCCGGAAGTTCGCCTTCACTCTCCCGGCTCAGCCAGAGAAGCGTCTCCGTGAGATGCTTCATTGTCAGGCTGGCGCGGTCGATCCGCCCGACAATCCGCTTCTGCCGGGATTCCCGGTTTCCTCCAGGATGCTCCTGGAGTTTATGCAACAGCTCCACATTGTTCCGAATCACGCTGATCGGCGTTCTTAGCTCGTGGCTGCTGTGGCGCAGAAAAAGATATTCACGCTCAAGGCTTTTCTTGACCGACCCAAGGCTGGTGCGGATCAGCTCCGCCAGTTCATTCAGTTCCGGATAGGAAAAATCAGGCGGGACCGCGTCCAGGCTGCTTTCATTGAGCCCGTGCGCCCATTGGCCAAGCGCCCTGACCGGCCGTTCCACCTGACGGATCACCAGCCAGGTGATCCCGACCAAGGTTAACACGCTGAAAAGGCTTAAAAGGAGCAGCAAATGCATGTTCTGCGCCGCGTTTCGTCCCACCAGCGGCGAGGCGGAGGCACGGGTAACCGTTCGGCTGATAAAATAGCTGTCGCCGCCGCATGTCACCCGCATTACAAAATAAACCTTTTCAGGCGGAGAAAACCATCCGGCGTCATGGTATTTTCGCAGCACAGCGCTTTGAACCGGCGGTGTCAGGACCTTGCGGATCTCATCGGGCATCTGCTGCCAGCGCCCCGCGATATGATAGCCGCTGAACAAGTTCAGCGGCCGCCGCTTGCCTGCCGGGACAGTCTCGACATAGCTTTCCACAACCTGATCCATGTTGCCGGCAAAGACACTGTCCATGCCGCGGACAAAAGACCGGGCACTCAAAAACGAATACCCGGCAACCAGAACAAGCGCCAGGGCCAGAAAGGACAGGGCCACAAACCATTTCAGACGAATCTTTCTTTTCATGACCCATCTTCCGCTTTGACAGCAAATCCTTTTCCGGGGACGGTATGAAGCAAAGGCATTGCAAAAGGGCCGTCCACGGCTTTTCGCAAATTAAAGAGATGGACTTTAAGGCTGTTGCTGTCCGGCGGCGTCTCGCCCCAAACCGCATCCATCAGTTTCTGTCTGGAAACCACAGCCGGAGATGCACGAAGAAGCGTCTCAAGGATTTTCCAGCCCGTAGGTGATAGCCGGATCCCCCGCCCGGCCCGCACCACGCTCCCCTCCTTCAGGTTCATTTCCAGATCCCCGCATCGCAACACCCGGATTTGCCCGCTACGCCTTTTGGCCAGGGCATGGATTCTCACGACCAGTTCTTTTAATTCAAAAGGTTTCACCAGATAGTCGTCGGTTCCCGCCTCAAACCCCGCCAGCTTGTCGTCCAGCCGGTCCCGTGCGGTAAGCATCAAAATCGGCGTATCATTGCCTGCCGCACGCAGCCGTTCACACAGGCTCAGGCCGTCCAGGCGCGGAAGGTTCAAATCAAGAAGAATCACGTCATAAGCGTTTTCCCCGACCAGTTGCAATCCAGCCACGCCGTTGCTGGCGTAATCACAGACAATGGATTCCAGCTCCAGATAATCTCCCACGGTTTCCGCAAAATCGAAATCGTCCTCAATCAGAAGCACGTTTAGCATGGCTGCGCCTTCTTCTGTAAGAGTTTGATTTGCCGTGGGATACGCGAAAGCCGTTCTCCCGCATCATGCCGGATCATCAGGAGCACCGGAATTAAAATCAGCGTGATAACAGTGGCAAAGATGATGCCGTACGCCAGGGAAACGGCAGCGGGAATCAAAAACCGGGCCTGCATGGACGTCTCGCTCAGAAGCGGCACCAGACCGGCAAAAGTGGTCAGTGAGGTGAGCAGCACGGCGCGCAGCCGGCTTTTGCCCGCCCGGCTGATGGCCTGCACCAGGTCCGCTTCCTCGTCCTTTAAGCTGTTATATGTTGAAACCAGCAGCAGGCTGTCGTTGACCACGACCCCGGACAAGGCAATGATACCATTTAAAGATAAAATTCCCAATGAAAGATCATTGAGCCAGTGGCCGAGCATGGCGCCCACAATCCCGAAGGGGATGGCCGTCATGATGAGAATCGGCTGGATATAGGATTTCAGCGGCACGGCCAGCAGAAAATAAATGATGAGCAGGGCCAGCAGAAACATTTTCAGCATTGAGGTCTGGGTCTTTGCCTGTTCTTCGGCTTCCCCGGCAAAGTGAATGTCCAGGCCGGGATACTGGTTTTCCAGTCCGGGGGCGATGTCGCGCTGCAACATACTGACCAGATCGGTGGAAGAGAGGGTGTCCTTGTCCACATCCGCCGATATATAGACGGCGCGTTTGCCGTCAATGCGGGCAATTGTATCCCGGGTAAAACCGTAGCCTGCCCTGGCAACCGCGGAAAGCGGCAGCACTGTTCCGTCCGCTGTGCGGACATTGGCATCCAGCACATCCGCGGCGCTTTCCCGGGCGGATTCCGGGTAGCGGACCTTGACCTCGATCTCGTCGCTTCCCCGCTGAAACCGCTGAACGACCTGGCCGTTAAACGCTTGTAAAATCTGCTCGGCCAGCATCTCCATGGTAACGCCAAGGGATCGTCCCTGCTGCGTCAGCTCAAAACGAAGCTGCGGCTGGCCGGGTTCGAGATTGTCTTCAATACCGCTGACACCCGGAATTTTCTGAAGCCTTTCCTTGAATGCCCGGCCCGCAGTTCTCAGCAATTCATCATCGTTTGCCCGCAGTTCAACACGCAGGGCATCGACCATGGCCGGCGCGTTCTGAATGCTTACTGTCCGGGTGCCTTCCGGCAGGCCGGTCGCCTCCCGCCATTGTTTCGTGAACGTGCCAATGTCATAAGGGGCTGTCTTTTTGAGCTCCACCTTCACCGATCCGGACTGATCGGCCTCGGACAGCACCTGAAGATTGGCGATGCCTGTTTCACCCTCATCTGTGCCGCAAAGCCGCCGGCCGGTTTCATAGGCTCTTTCCTCCAGGAGATTTAAAGCCGCATGGGTCCGGCCGAAGCTGGCATCATTTTCCATCGTCAGTTGGGCGCGGACGGTATCACCCGGGATATCGGGGAAAAAACTCACCTGTAGCGCACCGGTCAAAGGCATTGTCACAACCAGAACAAAAATCGTCAGAAACAGAACAACAACCGCATACCGGTATTTGAGCGCCCGGTCAATGACCGGCCCGTAACAGCGCCGGTTAAACCAGGAAAGCCCCTTGTCCGCGCCGGTCTGAATCTTCTGCCAGCCCCGCAGCAAAGGATTTTTGCTCACCTGCGGCCGGGTGTTGAGATGAGCCAGGTGGGCGGGCAGAATCAGTTTGGACTCAACGGCCGAGAGCATGAGGCAGATGGCCACAATCATGGCGAACTGGGCATAAAGTTCTCCCAGGTGCCCGCTGGTCTGCGAAATCGCATAAAATGCCGCCACTGTGGTAAAGACCCCGAACAGGGTCGGTATCGCCACCTGCCGGGTTCCCTTGATGGTGTTCTCCACCGTGTCGCCAAGGGCGGAACGTGTGGTGTAGACGTTTTCTCCGATCACCACGGCATCGTCGACCACGATACCCAGGGCAATGATAAAGCCAAAGGTGGTCATTTCATTGAGCGAGAGCCCGGCAAAGGCATCACCCATAAAATACAGGGTGCCCAGAAACACAAAGGGCAGTCCCATGGCCACCCAGAACCCCACCGAGAGGTTCAAGAAAACGGCCAGGAGGACAAAAACCATTGCGATACCGGCCAGCGCATTCTTGATCAGAAGCTGCAGACGCTCCGTGATCATGGTACTGCGGTCATACCAGCTCGAAAGGGACACGCCCTGGGGCAGGCTGCCGTTGTTCCGCCACTCTTCGACCACCTGCCGGGCTCCCGCAACCGAATCTGAAATGTCGTCCTGCCCGGTGGTAATGACCTGCAGGGCAATGCCGGGATGGCCGTTAAAACGCGACAGCACCGAGGTGTCATCATCGAAGGTGTCACGGATCAAGGCCACATCCCCCAGCCGCACCCGGCTGCCGTCATTTCGGGTCAAAAGCGGAATGGCAGCGAAAGCTTCATTGTAATAAGCCTGCTCCGAAGCCTTGAGCTGGAGATATACACTCTCGTTTCTCAGCACAGCTGTTGCCGTGTTCGAAGACTCCTGGTTAACGGCCGTCTCCACATCCGCCAGCGACAGACCATAAGCCTGAAGCTGCCCCTCGCCGATCTCAATGACCATCATCGGATCAAGCCACCCGGAAATGGTCACCCGGTTGACATAAGGATTGGCGAGCAGATCTGTTTTGAGTTCATCGGCAAGCTGCTGCAGCGTGTGCCGGCCGGCCTCGCCGTGGAGCTGGAGCCAGAGCGAATGTTCTTCCCGCTCCGCTTTTTCAATAACCGGGTTTTCCGCTGCAACGGGAAAGTTGGAAATGGCATCCACCTTGGTCTTCACGTCTCTTAACAGCACATCGAGATCATAGTCGGCCTGTTTCTCAACGGTCACAGTGCTGCCCCGCCGTGTGGAGGAACTGGTGATCGATTCAATGCCGGTGACATCCTCGAGCTGGTCCTCGATTTTTATCGCGATCCCTTCCTCGGATTGCTTGGCTGAACCGCTGTCATAGGTGACCGAGATCGTCAGGCTGTCGGGCTCCATACTGGGAAAGGCTTCCTTGCGCAAGTTTGCCGCCTGAAAAAGGCCAAGCACAATGACGAGGACCAAAAGCAGGTTGGCAGCCACCGGGTTGGTGGCAAACCAGGCGATAATCCCTTTCATCGAATTATTCATGGACCCTCTCCGCAACCGGCCGGACCCGCATTCCCCGCATATAACTTGTCAGCGGATGAACCAGAACTCTCTGTTCGCTCTTTCTCAAGGCCTCCGGCACGGGCACATACATGGCCTTTTCATCGCTGAAACACACTGCTGCCGAAAATGCTGCCAGCGTATCGTCGGCTTTGACATACCAGATCTCGCCCTCCTGGCTCAAAGCCGAGCCGGGCAGTTTCCAGAGGTTTTCCATGCTTCGGCCGGGAATGGTCGCTTTAATAAAGGTCCCGGGCAAAAAAGGCGGTTTTGAATCAAGCGGGTTATCAACAGCAAGGATCAGATCCCTCTGCCGGGTTGCTTCCTCAAGGTGCTGCTCTGCCCGCAGGACCCGGGCTGACCAGGTTTGTCCGTTTCCGATATTTTGAAGTTCGGCATTCCAGCCGCCGCTTTCAAGCAGCCTTGCCCCGGGCAGTTTGGACCAATCTTTGGCAGACAGGGAAACAAAAATTTCAGCCCTGTCCGTACTGTACAGCCTGGCAATATCAGTACCGGCCTGGACATAGCTTCCCGGCGAAATCATACGTTCAACCACCAGTGCATCAAAGGGTGCGGTAATACGGGTCCGGGCAAGATCCTTGCGGGCGCTTGCCAGAGCGGCGCGGGCATTGGCAACGGCGGCTTCAGCGGCGGCCACCTGCGGCTTGCGAAGCACCAGTTCGGATTCGGGTTTCCCGCCTACCCCGGAAGCCTCCCATTCGGCTTTGGCCTGCAGGGCCTCGCGATTTTCTTCCAGCAAATTAAGCTGCGCATCACTTAAATCCTGCTTTGCGGCGGCCACTTCTGCCCGATAATCGGAGTCTTCCAGCCGGGCCAGGGTGTGTCCTTTTTTCAACCGCTTTCCGGGTTCAAAATCTTCGGCCAGGGACTGTACCCGGCCGGACACCTGTGAAACCAGCGTCAGATCAAAATGAGGAAAAGCCGCTGCATGGGCGCTCACGCTGGCCCGGTAGCGTGCGGTATCAACGGTGACGACGGATACATTCGGGTGTTTTTCAGCGGTTTTTTTTACCGGCACCGTCCGGTTCGCATGCACCTTCATCCTGTGCTGGATATAGAAAGCTGCGGCCAGCAGAACAAAAATGGCCGCCAACAGAATGAACCATTGTGAAAAACGTCGTATCATTGTTTCACTCCAAGGCCGAGCGCCAGGCCGAGATCAATCCGGTTGACCAGGCGCTCATGAATCAGGTTGTTTAATTGCTGTTCAAGATCATAGGTCTGCTCCTGGACATTGAGAAGATCCAGCATCCCGGCCAGACCGGCCCGATATTTTTCCCGGTACTGCAAGCGGTTGCTGCGCGCCGAGGCCAGCGCGGTGTTGATATGCCTTACCTGCTTTTTCAGCGCCTGCTCCTGGCCGACGGCGTCTTCGACTTCATTTACGGCATCAAGCAAGGTCTCGCGGTATGCCTGATAGGCTTTTGCGGTTTCCATCCCGGAGATTTCGGCCGCAGCTCTCAGTTTTCCGCCCTGGTAAAGCGGCGCGGTCAACCCGGCCAGCACCGACCAGACCGGATCGGTCAAAAGGGCAGCGCCGGGAGTGTCGGCCACGTCTTCAAAGGCCGCCTCCAGATCAATGCTGGGCAAAAGCGCCTTGTAGGCTGCGCTGGCCCGCAGGCTTTCCGCCTCAATGGCCAGGTAGGCGGCCTTCAGGTCGGGACGGCGCTTCAGGGTCTGCGCCGGAAGAGAAATCAGCGGGGGGACGACCGTGGGATAATCGGCCGGCAGGGTGAGAGCAGGCCCGGCTTCCCGCCCCAGAAGGGAGTTAAGGGCCCGCCGCTGCCTGGCCAGGTTTTCCCGGTATTCTTCCAGGCTGGCCCGGGAGCTTGCCGTACGGGTACGGGCGCTGTCCAGGTCCTCAAGGGTCCCCAGCCCGTTCTTGTAACGTCCCAGAATAAAGGCTTCGTTTTTTTCCAGCACACCGAGACGTTTCTTTTCAATTGTGATATTCTTTTGCGTGGCGATCAGCTCCAGCCAGGCCTTCATCACCTCGGCACCCAGGGTGTCCCGGGCGGATTGGTAAAGGGCCTGCTGCTGGGCCGCATCTTTTCCCGCCGCCCGGCTCTCATCGGCCAGTTTCCGCCACAGGTCCACCTCCCAGCCGATGGAAAGGGAGCCGGTATAACTTGGATCCGTGTCCTCCTCTTTGCCGGCCGTATAGCCCCCTTTGATTTCCGGCAGCCGGTCTCCGAAAGTCTTCCGGTATTGGACCTGTCTGATGCGCAGGGTCAGCAAGGTCTGCTGCAAATCCGGATTGGCCGCCAATGCCTCATCCACAAGGGCCTCCATCTCAGGGGAACTGATCAGATCCCCCAGAATGGCGGCCTGCTCCCCTTCATCCAGCACGGACCAGCGCTGGATCCGCTCTCGATCCTGATCCGCCAATGCTGCGTAATCCTTCTTCAGCCCCATACTGCAGGCGCTTAAAAACAGGATGACAAGGAAGAGAAGAAAAAAAATGCCTTTTGTCCGTAAACGGTTCCGCATTGTCCTTTTTTCCCCTTAACCAAGGATTTCAAATGCAATTTTGGAATGCATAAAACTTTTGCGTTTTTTTGTTTTGGCTACGCAGGACATATAACAGGCAGGAGGTTAACACGCGGTTAAGGCCGCCATTTGCAGCACAGGCGCTTCATGCATTCTGATCATGCCGATTTATCCGGCCCTTTGGCATTGTTCCCTGGCGGTGAGGTTCAGGCAGTTTTCCCGACCCATCAAATAGCTCCAGCACGCCCGGTGCCGCCTTGCCTTGTCACCATTACAGGGACAGCGATCCTTTGCGTAATCATAGATAATTTCAATAAAATAAAATATATTTATAAATAGAAAGTATTGGAAAAAGCAATTTATTTACATTAAGTTACGTTCTTTTGTTTACAACTGGAAAATTTCTGAAAAAGGAGCCGAATGAAGTTATCTGCCGCCCCTGTTCCTGATCACCCATGCATGAGTGACCGGGCTCATCACCGCATCGCAAGGATCCATCTGCCCGTTGCCGCCCGCTGCAACATCCGCTGCGCCTATTGCGAGCGCGGGATCGGCCGTGAATTGAACCAAAAAGACCGCCCCGGCATTTGTGAAAAAATCCTTTCGCCCAAAGAGGCGGCGAATGAAGCCCGGGACTTTCTTTGCGAGCAAGGCGAGCAGGCAATTGTGGGGATTGCGGGGCCGGGCGATCCGCTGGCCAACCCGGAGACCTTTACAACCCTTTCCCTGATCAACCGGGAACTGCCTCACGCGCGGCTCTGCCTGTGCACCAACGGCCTGAACCTGCCGGGTGCTGTAGAAAAACTCAAAAAAATGAGGGTCGCGTTCCTGAGTGTGACAGTAAACGGGGTGGATCCAAATGTCACCGCACAAATCCATTCAGGTGTGAGAAGCGGGGAGAGGCGACTGGATGGCATCCAGGGGGCGGGGCTTCTGTTGGAGTGCCAACTTGAAGGCATTCGAAAAGCGCTTGACGCCGGCATTTATGTCAAGGTGAACACTGTGGTGATTCCCGGGATCAATGACCGCCATATTACAGAAATTGCAAAATTCGTTTCAAATCTCGGGGTCGGGGTGATCAACCCCATGCCGCTAATTCCGGCCGCCCGGCTGGGCCACTGCCAAACGCCCGATGCGGCGATGATGGCAGCAATTTACAAAGCGTGCCACCCTTACCTGCATGTATTTAGATCCTGCAAACAATGCCGGGCTGATGCCCGGGGAATTCCGGGAAAGGAGTCCTGCAAATGGCAAAAGACCGCCTGAACCGACGCGCCTTTCTAAAAGCCGGCAGCCTTGCTCTTGGGGCGAGCATTTTCACGGGAGCCTCCGCTTTTGCCGGCGGCTTCACGAATAAAACACTTCAGGCCTGGTCCTGCGGCGGCCTGGCCGAGGCATTTCAACCCGCCAACCATGCTTTTGAACAAAAAACCGGCGCCGCCATTGCCTACACCGGCGCGTTTGCCGGAGCCCTGGGCAAATCGCTTTTGTCCGGAACAGCCGAAACCGAGGTGTTTGCCCCGAGGGTTCTTGAATTGGCGCGAAAACTCAGAGCGCAGGGCAAAATGCGCTGGTTTGAGCCATTGTGTTTTACCCGCTACGTGGTGGCCACGCCCAAAGGCAATCCCGCCGGGATCGAAGGAATCGCGGACCTATCCCGCGACGATGTCCGGACGGCTCTGGCCCCGGACGCTTCGCCGCCAGGCGGCAAAGCGAGCCTGATCATAATGGAAAAGGCCGGAGTGGTTGAAAAAGCCCGAAAAAATGCCGTCCAATCGGGAGACTGCGTTCAAACGGCCATGACCACGCTTGCCGACGGAAAAGCGGATGCTGCAGTCATCGAGCTGCGTATCAGCCGGCTGCCCTGCTTTGCGGGACGGCTTGAGATCCTGCCGATTCCCGAAAAATACATTCCACCGGCGCCCGTCCCTTTTACTATCGGCATGATGAAATGGGCGAAAAATCTGGATCTGGCCGAGGCGTTTATTGAATACATCCTCTCGGAAAAGAGTCAGCGCTTTTTTGAAGCAGCAGGCTTCATCCATGCACGCTCCTCTGAAGGCCGGCGACTGACCCACAAATACGGAGTTACCGATGCTTAAAACATTCTTCAGCAACTGGAAACGGCGAATCGTCCAGTTCATATCCCTGGGTCTGATCGGTGAATGGTCCTTTTACGGCATCTTCAGATGCCCCTTTGCCGTACCCTATATTGGATGCGGCAATTGTCCGGTTATCCAATGCCCGGGACGCAGCCTCTGGCTGTGGAGCTGGATTCTGATCGGCGGGTCCGTGCTTGTTTTCGGCCGGGCCTTTTGTGGCTGGATCTGCCCGGGCGGGCTGGTCTCTGAGATCCTCTCCATGGGATCGTTTCTCAAAAGCAAGCTAAAAAAGCGGGTAAGCGCCGGTCTTGCCTACGGCAAATACTTTGTGCTGGTGCTTGCCCTTTATTTCTTTTTTCTGGCCCAAAACCCGCGATGGGCCATCCCCATCCGCACGGGAGATTTTTTTAAATCCGTGGGCCTTACCGTTGAACATGCAGATCCCGTATGGATCTATAAAATCCTGTTCGTACTTGCGGCCCTGGGCCTGAGCCTGGCCGTGCCCATGTTCTGGTGCCGGTTTTTGTGCCCCACGGGCGGCGCAATAGAAATCCTTTCCCGTTTTTCCCTTTTTGGCTTTTTAAAAAACGCCCGTTGTTCGGACTGCGATCAGTGCAGGCACCGTTGCCACCTGGAGACCCGGCCTTCAGAAATCAACTGTGTCCAGTGCGGCGACTGCAAGGAATCGTGTAAACCAAACGCCATTGAATGGAAAAGTCCCCTTGCGCCATGGCGAAATCCGGATACGAATTTTGGAAGCGGGCAGGCCCGGTCGGCAAATAAACCGCATTTCCTTTAATTGATGGGGAAAAACAGCGTATCGCCTACCCCGGGATCCCCGGATTCATCCGACAACCCAAATCTGCCGCTATTGGCCGAACCCGATGCCCCCCCTGCATGCCCCCTTTCCCGCCCTGCTTGAAACCGCCTATACTGTTGCGGCCTTTCCTGCTATAATAATTCAGTTTTAAAATCTTGATGGCGCCATAAAAAGTCCAATATCTGCGTTACGCGCAATTTCTCAGAATTTCACGTACGGATAAGTACGCTGCATTCTTCGAAATTGCGCAAGCCTTGATCTTGAACTTTTTACGGCGCCATCTGAAATCAGACTTTTTACAGTGCCATCAAATCTTGGGGAATAATCAGATTATCCGGAATGCCCGATCACTGAAAGGCCAAAAGGAGCTGATCATGCAGGAGAAACATCCTCCAAAACCTTCGGATATGCCATCCCTCACGGCTCACGATTACCAGGACATGTTGATGAACGCCCCTGTGGGAGTATTTTCCAGCACGCCCGAAGGAAATTTTCTTTATGTCAATGTCGCCATGGCAGAAATATTTGGCTTTGCATCCCCGCAGGAAATGATGGCGTTGGTTGAAAACGTTGCCAAAGACCTCTATGCCGATTCCAAAGACAGAAAAGAAGTTTTGCGCCTGCTGGAAGAAAACAAAGCAGTGCGAAACCACGAATGCCGCTTTGTCCGAAAAAACAACACCACCTTTTGGGCCTCTTACAGTGTTCGTGCCGTGCGCAACGAAAAGGACGGAAAGCTTTATTATCAAGGTTTTTTATCAGATATAACGAAACGGATATTGGAAAAAGAAGCGCTTTTAAGGACACAGTTCGCCATGGATCGGGCACCGGACAATATTCTCTGGATCAATAGCGACGGCCATATTGTGTATGCAAACGATTCATCCTGCAACTGCCTGGGATATTCACGAGATGAACTGCTTGCCATGAAGATATTCGATATCGATCCGGATTTCTCCCCGAATCAATGGGAGCAGCACAAAGAGAAAAGGCGCCGGGTAGGCACCATGGCTTTCGAATCGCGGCACGTTACAAAGGACGGACGCATTTTCCCGGTTGAGATCCGAAGCAATCATTTCGAGTATAACGGCTATGAGTTGTCGCTTACTTTTGATCGCGACATTACCGAGCGCAAGCGTACGGAACAAGCCCTGCGGGAAAGCGAAACCCGCTTCCGGCAATTGTTTAAAATGGCTCCCACACCCATGGCCCATATCTCCAAAAACGGCCGGGTTCTTGATGTAAACGACGCTTTCCTTGACACGATCGGCTATTCAACCAATGACGCACCAACCCTGGAGCAGGCATGGCAGCTTTCGTTCCAGGATAGCGACCAAAAAGAAATCATGAGCACAAAATGGCAAAACGAACTGGAACGGGCCCGGGCTGAAAACGATGATCAGATGGAAGCCATGGAATGTCCGGTGCGCTGCAAGGATGGCAATGAACGCCGCATGATTATCAGCACCCGTCTGATAGAAGACAGCATTATTTTAAGTTTTTTTGACATCACTGCGCACCATCAGGCAGAAGCGGAACGGAAGCGGCTTCAGGAGCAGCTTCACCAGTCTCAGAAGCTGGAGGCTGTCGGTGTTCTGGCCGGCGGCGTGGCCCATGATTTCAACAATATGCTGGGAACGATCATGGGCTATGCCGAGCTTGCCATCAACGACACAGACCCGGCTGATCCCATCCGCGGAAAGATTGAATCCATCCTGGATGCAGCCCGGCGCTCCGCGGGCCTTACCCGTCAGCTGCTGGCCTTTGCCCGCAAGCAGACCATCGAGCCGGTGGCATTTGATCTCAACACCGCGGTTGAAGCCATCATGGAAATGATACGCCGGCTGATCGGCGAGCATATTGAACTGGCATGGCTGCCGGGAGACAAGCCCTGTACAATCTGCATGGACCCCGTTCAACTCGATCAGATTCTTGTCAATCTATGCGCCAACGCAAGGGATGCCATTGCGGATATCGGCCGGATCACCATTGAAACAAATGCTGTTTCATTTGATGCGGATTATTGCCAATCTCACGCGGAATTCCTGCCGGGGGATTACGTGCTTCTGGCCGTGAGCGACAACGGCTGCGGCATGGACAACGAGACACTCAGCCATATTTTTGAACCGTTTTTTACCACCAAGGGCCTGGGCATGGGAACCGGTATGGGGCTTTCCACCGTGTACGGCATTGTTCGGCAGAATCAGGGTTTTATCAATGTTTACAGCGAACCGGAAAAAGGCACTACATTTAGAATTTATTTGCCCGAAAACGCCGCCGATTCAGCAGAGGCAAAACCGCAACGAACTGAAACCATCCGGAAAAGCCGGGGAGAGACCATCCTGATCGTAGAGGATGAACCGATGCTTTTGGACCTGGGCATGATGATGCTCCAACGGCTGGGATACTCGGTTATCGCCGCGGCCACGCCCCACGAAGCCATACGGGCAGCCAGGGAAAACACTGGAGAAATTCAACTTTTTATTACGGACGTGGTCATGCCGGAAATGACCGGCCGGGATCTGGCTAAACGACTTCAGGAAATCCGGCCGGACATGGAATGCCTTTTCATGTCCGGGTACACAGCCAATGTTATCGCCCATCAGGGCGTATTGGACAAGGGCATCAACTTCATACAAAAACCTTTTTCCCTCAACGATCTGGCAGAAAAAATCCGAGAAATTCTAAATTGATCCGGAGATTCGCCCCCGCAAAGATGCTTTTTGTCATTGAAAATATTGCTGAAAACATGCGGCCAGCATTTTTGCATCCACCCGCCCAAGAGGCGGAATCTCCGCCGGAAGGGGGACTTTTCCATAGTCGGCAATGGCCTCCCGGTTCTCCGGGTTGGGTTCTCCGTTTAACACAATGCCGGCAACCGCTATTTCCCGGCGCTTTAATTGTTCCAGGGAAAGCAGGGTGTGATTGATGGTGCCAAGGCCGCTTTTGGCAACAAGCAAAACAGGCAGGCCAAGATGCTTTATCAGGTCTGTGATCATGGCTTTTTCGTTAAGGGGAACCATGATGCCCCCGGCGCCTTCGACAATAAGGGGCCCGGTGCATTCAGGCAGCGCAAAGGCCTCAAGATCAATGCAAAGACCGTCGGCCCTGGCTGCGGCGTGCGGTGACAAGGGCCGGGAAAGCCGATAGGTCTCGGGGTGAAAATGATGCTTCGGAAGTCCGGTGACCGTCATGATCCAACCGGTGTCAGATCCCTGCGCATGGCCGCTTTGAATCGGTTTCCAGTAGGTTCCTTTCAATCCCGCCATGAGAATGGCGGCTGTCATGGTTTTTCCGATTCCCGTGTCTGTTCCGGCAATGAAAAACCGTTCCGGCAGCCGCAGGGTCATTTTTGTTTAGTCCTTTTCCATCGATCCAGGGCGTCTATAAGCTGGTTGAGGTGTTGGTCTGTATGAAGCGCCGTAAGGGCCAGGCGAATCCGGGAGCGTCCCTTTTCAACCGTGGGCGGCCGAATGGCCATGGCCAGAATGCCGGCATCTTCGAGCCGGCCGGCAAGGGCAAGTGTTTGGGCTTCGCTGCCAACGATAACCGGAATGATATGTGTTGCTGACGGACCTGTATCCCAGCCCATGCGATGCAGCTCCGCTCTCAGATCCCGGGCTTTTTCCATAAGCTGCTTGCGCTCCCGCTCCATTTCGGGCACCAGATCCAGGGCTGCATCCACGGCTCCCATCACCGACGGGGGAAGCGCAGTGCTGTAAATGAATCCGGAACAACAATTGACCAGATAATCCCGCATTTGTTTTGAAAAAGTGCCGTAAGCGCCAAAAGATCCCAGCGCCTTGCCAAAGGTACCCATGCAGCAATCCACCGCGGTCCCGGCGGTCAGCCCCATGCCCCGCGCTCCGGCAACACCTGTTGCATGGGCTTCGTCTACGATCAGGATCGACCCGTAACCGCGTGCCATTTCAACCAGTTGCGCCACGTCACTGATGTCTCCGTCCATGCTGAAAATGGATTCAGTGACAATAAAGATGCGGCTGTAGTCCAGGTAACGGCTTTTGTGCAATATCTCTTCAAGGTGGGCCAGGTCATTGTGGCGAAAAACCGCAAGGGCGCAGCGGCAGAGGCGGGCGCCTTCGATGATGCTCCGGTGGTTGAGCCGGTCGGATAAAATCAGCGATTTTTTGTCTGCCAGGGCCGGAAGAAGCGACAGGTTTGCCTGAAATCCGGAGTTGAAAATCAGCGATGATTCAGCCCCCTTCAGCCGGGCCAGTTTTCCTTCCACCGCTTCTGCACAGGGCAGGGTGCCGCACACCAGCCTGGACGCCGTGGCTCCGGCCCCATAGCGATCCATAAAATCCTTTGACCGCTGCCGCAGCAAGGGGTGGCGGGCCAGGCCAAGATAATCATTGGAACAAAAATTTATTAAAGACTTCCCGTTTCGTTTAACCATGACCCCGTCGCAGGGCGTGACAGGAACCAGAAAACGCAAATGGTTCTCCTGCTTGCGCCGGCCCAGTTCTTCCTTCATAAAATATGTGGCAGAGGTGCGTTTTGTCATTCCCGGCCCCTGTTCATTACAGACTTCCGGCAACCCTGACAATGGCCCGGGTCAGGAAATCCAGATCATCATCAGAGATGATGTAAGGCGGCATTGTATAAATCAATTTTCCAAAAGGACGGATCCAGACGCCCTGGTTCACGAACTGTTTCTGGACAGCTGCAAGATCCACCGGTGTTTTCATTTCCACAACACCAATGGCGCCCAGTGCCCGGACATCGGCCACCCCTGAAAAACCGCGGCATGGAGCCAGTCCGGACAAAAGGCGCTGCTCAATGCGATGGACGCTTTCCCGCCAGGGACCGTTGAGCAGGAGCCGAATGCTCGCTTCGGCCACAGCACAAGCCAGGGGATTTGCCATGAATGTGGGGCCGTGCATAAGCACGCCGCCGTTTTTGGAAATACCCCGGCTTACCCGGTCTGTGGCAAGGGTGGCGGCCAGGGTCATGTAGCCGCCCGTAAGCGCCTTGCCCAGACACATGATATCCGGCGAAATCCCCGCATAATTGCAGGCAAAGAGCTCGCCTGTTCGTCCGAATCCGGTGGCGATTTCATCGGCCACGAGCAAAACATCATGGGCCTCGCAGAGCATTTTCACCTGACGCAGATATTCCGGGGAATAAAAGCGCATACCCCCGGCGCCCTGCACGATGGGTTCGAGAACCACCGCAGCCAGCTGCTGGTGATGGGCTTCCATGAGTTGTCTGAAATCCTGGATATACGCATCATCCCAGGATTCGTCAAACCGGCACCCGGGACTTTCGGCAAAATAATGCTGCTGCAGCACGGAAGTAAAATGTTCGTGCATACCCGTCACCGGATCGCACAGGGCCATTGCTCCGAACGTATCCCCGTGGTATCCGCTGCGAACCGTGAGAAACCGGTTTTTTTCAGGACATCCCATGCCGTGCCAGTATTGAACAGCCATCTTGATGGCCACTTCAACGCTTACCGAACCGGAGTCGGCAAAAAAAACCTTCTGCAGCGGTTCAGGAGTGAGGTCCACGAGCATTGATGCGAGCGCTACAGCCGGCTCATGGGTGATGCCGCCGAACATGACATGGCTCATCCGGTCGATCTGGCCGTGGGCGGCATTGTTTAAAACCGGGTGGTTATACCCGTGAATCGCCGCCCACCAGGAAGACATGCCGTCGATAAGCGCCTGACCCTCAGCTGTATAAAGCCGAACCCCGTCAGCAGACACGATAGTGGTTGCCAAAGGCGGGTCAACAATGGATGCGTATGGATGCCAGACATGATCGCAGTCCTGTTGCGCCAGCCGGTGCCGCCTATCCATGGGCACCTCCCTTGAAAAACAGGTCCCCGCTGGTGACCCGCTGACGGATGCCGCCGGCGCATTCCATGACAAGCGCACCGCTGCCGTCGATATCCACGGCCTTACCTTCAATGGATTGCCTGCTGCCGACAACCGTGACGTGTTTTCCCAGGGTATGGCTTTTTTCTTTCCACTGTTTCCGCAACGGCTCAAACCCCTGTGTTTGAAACATATCCAGCGCCTCTTCGAGTTCATAAAGGATATCGCCAAGCAGTTGCGCCCGGTGCACAATGCGGGTTGATTCAATGGCCAGCGAGGTGCTCGTCCGGCGAATTTCCGGGGGCAATTGCACAGATGCGGCAGCCACATTCACACCAATGCCAATGACCACCCAATCCAGGCGATCCATTTCCGCGCTCATTTCAACGAGAATCCCCGCTGCTTTCCGTTTTTGGATCAGCACGTCATTGGGCCATTTCAAGCCGGGGGCAACCGCGGTGTATGGCTGTATTGCCCGGGCCAGGGCCACGGCTGCCACCAAAGGCAATCCGGCGGCACCGGCAAGTGTAATGCCGGGGCGCAGTATAACCGAAAAATAGAGTCCTCCGGGCGGCGATGCCCATGACCGGCCCATGCGCCCGCGGCCGGCACTCTGGGTTTCCGCAACAACAATCGTACCTTCAGAGCCCCCCTGAATGGCCAGTTTTTTGGCGTGATCCTGGGTTGATTGCATCTCCCTGCAGGAGATGATCTTTCGGCCCTGGATACGGGTTTGGAGATTCTCTTCAATTTCTGCGGCAAGAAGGCTGTCCGGCACGCTGTCGAGTGTATAGCCAAGCCTGGGCGATGAGGAAATCCGGTAGCCTTCCCTGCGAAGTTGATTGACATATTTCCAGACAGCAGTGCGGGAAATACCCAGTTCCGAGGCCAGGGATTGGCCTGAAACGACCCGCTTCTGTTTCAGTGATTTGAGAACCGTATCTTTCATGGCGAAATGGGTATCCCGGATGCGATTTAATGTCAACCAATTTTATAAAAATAGTTGACATTAAATCGTCCTGCCCGGCTCTCCCTGTTTACCAAAAAGGTGGCCAGCTTGGTCAATTTTGCATCTTCTCCGCCAAATCCCGGTTTACATGCATCATATGCATGTATATATTTGTTTTGACGTTAACCCAAATTGAATGTTTCAGACTTTTAAAAGCAATCCCTTGAATTGAATCTGTTAAACCAACGCAAAAGAAAGGAGTTTTTGTCACCCATGACAGAAGTGGCTGCGTCAGACAATGCCCAACCCGCTAAAACCAAAAAGCAAGCGGTCAAAATCCGCGAAATGACGATTGATGATCTGGCAGATGTGTTCCACCTGGGAGAGCATCTGTTTGTGGCCAGAAAGGCGCCCAACACCTACCGTGCCTGGGATGAATACGAGGTGGCGGATTTGTTTTACAGTGACACGGAATTCTGCCTGGTGGCCGAGCATGAAAACGAGATCATCGGATTTGCCCTGGGCACCACGGTGAGCAAAAACCGATCCGCCTGGAAATACGGCTATCTTCTATGGCTGGGTGTGCTGCCGGAATATCAGCGTTCGGGAATTGCCGAGCGCCTGTTTTACAGATTCAAGTCCATTATGCTCCACGACGGAGTGCGCATCCTGGTTGTGGACACCGAGGCCGACAACATGCCCGCCATTCATTTCTTCGAGCACCAGGGTTTCGGCAATCCCCAGCAGCACGTGTATCTGACCATGAATCTCGACCAGGAACGCCAGCGCATGAAAAAGCGCGAAAACGGCCACTAAAACAAAACGAATATGAAATGATCAGCAAAGACCGGCTCAAAAAACTCTTCCAGCGGCTGGTGGACATCTACAGCCCGTCGGGCAAGGAAAACGATATTCTGGACTATCTTCGGGGGTATCTGAAGCGAAACAGCATTGCCGCAACAGTCCAGACCGTGGATGAAAGCCGCTACAACCTGGTGGTGCTGCCGGAAAACGGCCAGGCCGAACTGGCCTTAATCGGCCACGTGGATACGGTCACGGCCTACGATATCGAGGACTACGGCTGGCACGAAAAACAGGATACCATTTCCGGGCTGGGCACTGCGGACATGAAATCCGGGTGTGCGGCCATGGTGGAGGCATTCCTGGCCCTGCGTCGGGACTACGGCCCCCGACTGCCCGCAGCCCTGTGCCTTGTGGTGGGAGAAGAGGAAAACGGAGACGGTGCCGCCCGGCTCATCGAGGACTATCATTTTCCCTGGGCGGTCATCGGCGAGCCCACCAACCTCGTGGCCTGCCTGGGATGCTACGGGTACCTGGAAACCCAGATGGTGAGCACGGGCAAACGCCTGCACGCATCTCTGGCCAACAACCGGGAAAACACCATCGAGGTGCTGCTTCAGATGATGATGCGCATATCCCAGTACATGCGTGATCAGCGGCCCGAGCTGGTCTACAATTTCCGGGATCTTTACAGCAGCCGCTCCGGTCTCACGGTGCCGGACCGCTGCGAGGCATGGCTGGACGTGCACCTGCCCCCGGATGCGGCCATCGGCGAAATCGTCACGGAGCTCGAAGAGGTGTGCATGCCGGCCGAAACCGGCCATTCCGGCATTGAAACCCGCTTTCACATTGAAACCATAGACGCCGGCTACCGCCTGCCGGAAAAGGGACCGGTGGTCGAGGCGGTCCGGGATGTTTACACCCGGATGCAGATGACCTGGCAAAGCGGCGATTTTCGCAGCCATTCAGATGCCAACCAGCTCTGGGCCGCGGGCATCAAACCCATGGTCCTGGGCCCGGGCCGGCTGGAAAACGCGCATGTACACGACGAATGCGTATCCTTCCCGCAGGTGGCACAGGCCGCGGAAATTTATCTGGGCCTGATGCAGCAGTTGTTCTGCGGGCAATGAGCCAATAGATGAGGATCTTTTATGAAATCGCTGATAAAACCCATTGACCGGCGCACCTTTTTAAAACAAATGCGCGGGCTGGCCTGCTTTGCCGGCGCCTCCATGCTGGTTCCCGCAAGCCTGTGGGCCCAAAACAAAATGCCGGATCTGGCTGTTGTCAACGGCGAGATCGAGCCTGCGGTGAAAAAGGCCGTGGATATGCTCGGCGGCATGTCGCGTTTTGTGAAAACCGGCAGCCGGGTGGTGATCAAGCCCAACATGAGTTTTGCAAGCGGCCCGGAACGGGCGGCCAACACCCATCCCCTGGTGGTCAAGGCCCTTGCGCAGCTCTGCCGCCAGGCCGGGGCCGGCCGGGTGCTGGTGTTGGACAACCCCCTGGCACCGGCCGAGCAGTGCATTGAAAACTCCGGTATTGGCGCGGCCTGCAGCGCCATTGAAAAAGACATGGCCCAGACGGTCTCAGACCCGTCCCGGTTTCGGGAAGTGGAGATTTCCGGGGCCAAAAGCCTGAAACAAACCGATGTCATGCGCGAAGTGCTAAACGCGGATGTCCTTATTGCCGCCCCCCAGGCCAAGTCCCATTCCGGTGCCGGGGTCAGCCTTTCCATGAAAGGCATGATGGGCCTGATTTCAAACCGGCGGGTCATGCACCGGCTGGATCTTCACGAATCCATCGTGGACCTGGCCTCACTTCTGACCCCGGATCTGGTGGTGGTCGATGCCAGCCGCGTGCTGTCCTCGGGCGGGCCCGGCGGGCCGGGCACGGTGCTGACCCCAAAGACGATTATTGCATCCGCGGACATGGTGGCGGCAGACGCCTATACGGTATCATCTTTTGAATGGTACGGCAGCCGCTATTCCGCAGACCAGATCAAACACATCCGCATGGCCCACCAGCGTGGCCTGGGGCGCATGGATATTGACAAGCTGAAAATCGGCAGGGCCACGGTATAAAATGATGTTTCGCCGCATGACCCGGGCCATGTGCCTGGCGATTTTTCTGGTGCTGCTGGCCGGTGCCGGGAAAATCGCCGCATCGGATCTTTTCCTGCGAATGGATCCGGCATTGACTGGCCTGGCCGGCCTGGCCATGCGGAGCCTGACCTGGATATGGCTGCCCGCGGTCATTGTGATGGCCTCGGCCCTGTTGGCAGGCCGGATCTTTTGCGGCTATATCTGCCCCATGGGCACCACCATTGATGTGGCAGACAAGTGCCTGGCCCCGGCCCCGAAAAAACAAAAAGCTTCATATGCCCCTTCTGCCCGGCTGAAGTATTACATCCTGACATTTGCCGCCGGCGCCGCGCTTTGCGGGGTCACATTCGTTTACTGGGCCGCGCCCCTGTCTTTAATCACCCGGTTTTACGGCCTGGTGGTCTATCCGGTGGTCCTGATGATCGGAGATCAGGCCGTAACCGCGTTTTACCCAATAGCCAGCCGCATGGATCTGCGCACCCTGATGTTTCTGGAAATCGATCCGCCCCGGTTTGCCACGGGATTTTTCGTGCTCCTGTTTTTTGCCGCAGTCTTTGCCGCAGCCAGAATCTCGCCCCGGTTCTGGTGCCGGTATTTGTGTCCTTCCGGGGCCCTGCTGGCCATTTTGTCCAGAAAACCCCTGATCCGCCGGCGGGTTTCCCCTGATTGCAATCAATGCGGTATTTGCGTGCGCAACTGCCCCATGGCCGCCATTGACCCGGACGCACCCGAACAGGCCCGCCATGAAGAATGCATTGTCTGCCGGCAATGCGAATCCATCTGCCCCAAAAATGCCGTTGCATTTTCCGCAGATGCTGCCACGGCCCGGCGCCTGCACCCATCGGTTTCCCCGGCGCGCCGGCAGGTGATTTTCTCCGGGATAGCCGGTGCGGCAACCGCCTCCGTGGCCTTAACCGGCTTAAACGTGGTGGCCCGGGACCTGTCAGAGAAGGGAACGGTGCGGGAAGCCCGCATTATTCGCCCGCCCGGGGCGCTTCCGGAACCCGATTTCCTGGAAGCCTGCGTGCGCTGCGGCCAGTGCATGGCCGCATGCCCCACCAACACTTTGCAGCCGGTTTGGTTTGAGGCCGGTCTTCTGGGGCTGTTTTCCCCGGCGGTCACACCCAGAAGAAAATACTGCGATCCCGAATGCACGGCCTGCGGAAATACATGTCCCACCGGCGCCATTCAAAAAATCGCATCTGCCGAGCGCACCTGGGCCAAAATCGGCACAGCCGTGATTTACCGGCAGCAGTGCCTGGCATGGGAATACAAAAAAAGCTGCATGGTCTGCGACGAGGTCTGTCCCTATGACGCACTTGAATTTGAAAAGCGACCGGACCTGCCCTATCCGGTGCCCCATGTGAAAGAAGACCGATGTGCCGGCTGCGGCCATTGCGAGCATGCCTGCCCGGTCTATAACCAAGCGGCCATTGTGGTCACCCCCATGGACGCGATTCGGCTGCGGCCCGGCCAATCTTTTGAATACGCAGCCAAGAGCCGGGGATTTAAACTGAAGAAGGAGCCCCAAGACCAAAAGCCGGCTTCAGCCGCTCCCGCCTATCCCGGCGCAGACATTCCGGATGGCCGGGCCCCGCAACCCCCGGGCATGGCACCGGGATTTGACGAAGGCGGATAAAAATAGTAAAAAATATTATTTTAATTTTGCCCCAAAGCCCCACGCCAAACAAAAGACATTGGAAATTATGGAAGAACAAGACCAGCAGGAACAACATCCGGAAAAAAGCGCCGTTGAAAAAGCAGGCGAGGATCTTTTCAATTTTGCCGTGGACCGCGAAGACATCCGGGAACTCATGGCCCAGCTGCCCGAAAACGCGGATGTCAATGCCACAACCGTGGAGTATGAACTGCCCCTGCTCAAAATCATCACAGTGGGATGGGCTGCGCCCTATCTCATGGAAAACAGCCGGCACAAGCCCGAACTCATGGAAGTTTACTGGAATGCGGTGCGCGCCTTTTCTCAAAACCTGTCCGGCACGGCCGGATTGATGACTGGTCAGGACATCGATTATTTCGGGGTGGTCAAGCAGCGGTTTCACACCTATCTTGCCGCCATGGAGGCCAATTCCGGGGCCGGGGATCCGGCCGCGGTCATCGGCCCGGAGTTTGCCGAAGCCTGCGGCAACAGAGACGACGTGTTCACCGTCCTGATCGGCTCGCGCATGTTTGTGGGCACGGTCAACTGCGTCCGGGAATATCTCAAAGCCTTTTCCATCATTTAACCAGTGATGGCGCCGTAAAAGTCCAATATCTGCGTTACACGCAATTTCTCAGAATTTCACGTACGGATAACTACTCTGCATTCTTCGAAATTGCGTAAGCCTTGATCTTGAACTTTTTACGGCACCATCTGAAATCAGTCTTTTTACGGTGCCATCAACTAGTGCCCGAACGAAAGCCAGGCAAACTGATACCCCTCCAGCCGCAGACCCTTTCCGTTGGAAATGGTTGTCTCCGTGATCCGGTCCGTAAACCGGGTGGCGCTGGTCACGGCATTTAACTGCTCCTGTGCGATTGACTGGGGCGTTTCGGAAAAATTGTTGACGATCAGCAATTTCTGGTTTTCAAATTCACGGACAAACCCGAACACATGGATATTGCCCGTGTCAATGACCTCCATGTTGCCGTTTTGCAAGGCCGGCAATTGCTTGCGAAGACGGATTAGCCCGGTCATTTCATTGAAAAACCGCCATTCCAGCACCTCGGCATCGGTGACATCATTTCTGGCCTCCCAGCGCTGCCGGGCCCGGTGAACCCAGCGGCTGTCGCCTGCCTTGGCCGGATCAGACAGGTATGTGTAATCGTTTAACATCCCCCATTCATCGCCCAGATAGATCAGGGGAATGCCGCCTGCGCTGAGCATGATGGAGCGAAGCAGATTGATTCGCCCCACAGCAGCCTCGATGAGCCCGGCATCCTCCTTCTCCAGAGCCGCTTCCAGGCCGGCCAGGGAGGCCAGGGTGCCGGATATACGACGATCTCCCGTGTCCGGATTGTACTGAAAGGGCAGTCCCCTGGCAAAGGAGCCGGGAAACTCGCCGGTGTAAAACCGGTTTAGGAATTGGCGGTGATCATGGGGATTGATCCCCAGTTCCATGGCGTCCTGATCGTCAAATGTCCAGCCGATATCATCA
This sequence comes from Desulfosalsimonas propionicica, assembly GCF_013761005.1. Lineage (NCBI taxonomy): Bacteria > Pseudomonadati > Thermodesulfobacteriota > Desulfobacteria > Desulfobacterales > Desulfosalsimonadaceae > Desulfosalsimonas > Desulfosalsimonas propionicica. The sequence continues at coordinate 748,391 of NZ_JACDUS010000001.1, read as the reverse complement.
TGGCAGCGCAGATAATTGACCCAGGCGCATTCCGGGTGAATCCGGGCGCGCTTCCACATGGCGGAGTTTAACAGCCGCACCTCCCGGGTGGCCAGGGCCTCCCACAAAAGGGCCATGAGCAGGGGGTTGTAGGAAAGCTGGCACTTGTCCGGGTGAATATAACGAATGACCTCGTCGGGATGCACAATGGCCTCGGACTTAAACAACAGGGAGGGTGCGGCAATTTTGGCCACTGCATTAAAGGCCTCCACCAGCATGTGGGCTTCGGGCAGATTTTCGCAATCAGTGCCCAGCCGCTTCCAGGTAAAGGCCACGGCATCCAGGCGCAGCACCTGGACTCCCTGATTGGCCAGAAACAGCATTTCCTCGGCCATGGCCCGAAACACCGACGGGTTGGCGTAATTGAGATCCCACTGGAAACTGTTAAACGTGGTCCACACCCACTTTCCCGACTCCGGGTCAAAGGTGAAACATCCCCGGCGGGAATCCGGAAAAATATCGCGCAGATGCTGCTGATACTGATCCGGAAGGGTGCGGTCGTCAAACATGAGATAATATTCCTGAAAATCCACGTCCCCGCCCCTGGCCCGTCTGGCCCAGATATGCTCGTCAGAGGTGTGGTTTAACACAAAATCAAGCACCAGGCTGATGCCGTTGTCGTGCAGAATCCGGGCCAGGGCGGACAACTCCTCCATGGTGCCAATGTCTGCGTTGATGGCCCGGTAATCGCTGACCGCATAACCGCCGTCGCTGTTTCCGTGGGGCACGGCAAACAGCGGCATCAGATGCAGGTAGGTCAGGCCCATGGTCTTGAAATAGGCAATATGATCATGCAGACCCGCCAGGTTCCGGCTGAACAGATCCACGTAGAGAACCCCGCCGACCATCTCCTGGGACTGGAACCACCGGGGATCGGCCTGCCGCTGCCAGTCCAGTTCCTTTAAATATTCCGGCCGGTCTGCCCAGCGCCGGGAGGCCATGACCAGAATCTGCTCCAGGTGATAAAAAAAGTCATACTGCCACCCGTAAAGCTGCAGAAGCACGCGGAACAAACGTTCCCAGTGTTGTCTGAGCCTTTGTTCAAAACCTTCCCACATTTGATCATACCTGGCATCCATGGGCCCCATGGCCGCGCGCACCCGGGGCAAAAGGCGCATGAGGGTCTTTTCGGCATGACGGGAGATCCAGTCGTTGTTATCACTCATGATCTGTTCATTGAAATCCGTTTTGGTTTGCCCTGCCGGGCTGAAAACAATTTTCGTATAATGGTCAGCCTGCCGGAAGTTGTCAAGAACCAACCGTCAATATTTGTGACACCGGGTCCGGGCATGTGCAATGTTGGTGGTTACCATAAAAAAATCCACACCATAAAACAACCCGTCTTTTGAAAATGATCTTTTATTTTCATACAGTTAAACAAATTTATTTTTTTTCATACCCGGTCTGTATAAATATATATCAAACAGTATCAAGATTATGATTGACAGAATTATACTGGAGCCTTAATTTAGTTTTGGGGTTTTATTTAAAAATGAGACTTTAACAAAAATTTTGACTGCCGGGCCGGAAGCCGCTGCTTCGGGCTTTTCGCACAAAGACACCATCCAAGACAACCGGAGGAATAATGAGAACCAAACAGGAGTACATCGACGGCCTTAAAAAAATGCGGCGCAACCTGTATTTCAACGGCGGCAAAATCGACCGCGACGATGAAGTTCAGATGAATGCCTTAAACGTCATGGGCGTGACGTTTGATGAAGCCGCCAGCCCCGAGGGAAAGGATCTGTGCACGGCCACCTCCCATCTCACCGGAGAGACCATCAACCGGTTCTGCCATGTGCACCAGTCCCCTGCGGATCTGCATAAAAAGCAGGACATGACCCGGTATCTGTGCAAAAAGGTCGGCGGCTGCATCCAGCGCTGCATGGGCGTGGATGCCATCAACGCCATTAACGCGGTTTCCTTTGAGGCCGACAAGCTCAACAACGGCAACAGCGAGTACCATCAAAACTTTTTGAAATGGCTGGAAAATTTCCAGAAAAACGACCTGGTGGGCTGCTGCGCCCAGACCGACATGAAAGGCGAGCGCCTAAAGCGCCCGGCCGATCAGGCCGATCCGGACATGTACCTTCATGTCAAAGAGAAAACCAAAGACGGCATTGTTGTCAAGGGCTGCAAACTGCACATCTCCGAGGCCTCCATTGCCGACGAGATCCTGGTGGTGCCCACCCGGGCCCTGGGGCCCAATGAAAAGGACTACGCCGTGGCCTTTGCCGTCCCGGCCGACCACGAGGGCCTCATCCAGGTGGTCCACCCCCACAGCTCCCGGCCGCGGGAGGCTTACCAAAGAGGTTTTGACGGGGGATACACCGACTCCTACCTGTTGTTTGAAGACACCTTCATTCCCTGGGATCGGGTGTTTCTCTGCGGGGAAAACGATCACGGCGGCATCTGCGCCCTGCTGTTTGCCCTGTTTCACCGCCACAGCTACTCGGGCTGCAAGCCGGCCCTGGGCGATGTTTTGCTGGGCCTGGCCGCCACGGCCGCGGAATACAACGGCATTGAAAAAACCTCCCATGTGCGGGAAATGTTTGCCGAGATCATCAAGGTCACCGAGCTGGGCTATGCAGCCGGCTACACCGCCTCTGATTTTGGCAAACCCGAGGTCTACATCCCGGGCATGGGCCGGGCCCCTTACGGGCCGGGCAGCTGCATTCCCGATTCCATCTATGCCAACGTTGGCCGCTGCCTGACCGGGGAAGCCGTGTTTCACGAACAGGAAATGCTGTGCAACATCGCAGGGGGTTTTCCATCCACGTTTCCGTATGAAAGCGATATCACCAACCCGGAACTAAAGCCGATTCTGGAAAAATACCTCAAGCGCAACCCCAATATACCCGTGGACGACCAGATCAAGTTCTGGCTGTATTTCATCGAAAACACCTGCACGGGTGCAGCCGGCACCACCAACTACGGCAACTACCACGGCGGCGGATCCCCCATCATGGAGCAGATCGCCATCACCTCCCAGTATGACGTCAAGGCCCGCAAGCGCCTTGTAAAGGAACTGGCGGGAATCAAGGAAAAATAAGAGCCTCTGTTGCAGGCAAGTCCGGAGCCGGGGTTTGTTTTTGAACTCACCCCGGCCGCTTGCCTTTTTTCCTGCAAAAAGCTTTTGGGAAATGCCGCAAAAAGCGCCTGTCACAACTGATGGATCAGGGCCTGGCCCGGATACGGCACCGGGAAATACGCAATGGACTGGCTGTCCAGGCTCCCGATAAATGCGGTTTTTCGATCTTTTCCGCCAAAACAGATATTGGTGGGCCGCCGGAGCACTTCCATCCGGCGGTCTTCGGCAACCATGCAAAGCCGCCTGTCCGGATCAATATACCCGACCGCGCCCCGGGCGGGAAAGGTGACCCAGAGATTGCCGGCTTCATCCAGGGCGCATCCGTCCGGAAACCCCAGATCACAAAGCGGCTCCGGGCCGTAAGTCTGCCTGTCGCCCAGACTGCCGTCTTTTCCGATGGCAAACCGGGAAATGGCCTGCCGGGTGGTCTCGGCCACGTACAGATACTTTCCCTCCGAATCCACTGCCACCCCGTTTGCAAAATACAGGCCTTCTGCGGCAATCCTGGCCCGGTTGTTCTCGTAGACCATCACACACCCGTCCGGGGCGGGCTGCCGGAGGGATTGCTCCAGATCACCGGCCGTGGAGTTTGATACCCAGAGCCGGCCCTGCAGATCCAGAAAGGGAAAATTGGGCGCAGGCATGGCCCGCCCGTCGGCTTTGTCAAACAGGACCGTGTGGGTGCCGTCGGCAGCCAGGCACTGGACCTGCCCGTTTCCGATATTGGCAATGATGCAGTTGCCCTGTTTGTCCAGGCAGATACCGTTTGGCACGCCGCCCACATTCCCGTAAAATTGCGTTTGCCCGTCAGGGGAAATTTTTGCGCAGCAGCCCCGGGCATCTGCGGCCACCAGCCCGCCGCCGGGTTCGGCCATAACCCCCTCGGGACGGGCCAGCCCCGAGCCCAGGGTTTTGATTTCCGATATATCCATTTTTTCCATCTTATCCCTGATGCTCCCTGCGCAGCAGATCATTGACGGTTTTGACGGGATTGAACGTGATCAGCGGCACTTCCACAAACACCGTATTCCACCCGGCCATTGCCCCGTTCCACAGGCCCGGATGCTCCAGGGCCTTTAGCTCCCTGCCGTCTTTGGATTTAACGGAAATAAACACCGCCTGATCATCCACATACCGGTGCAGGTCAAAGGGCCGGTTATTGGCATCCCTGAGGCTGGCAACAATATCCACGGGATTGAAATGGGTCAGGGCCTTTGCGATTTCCTGCTGCCGGGGGGAGTCCGGATCAATCTGGGCGCTTTCCACGATCTGGATGGAAGCCCCGCCCTCTTTGTCTTTCACCCAGAACGGGCCGCCGCCGGGCTCGCCCGTGCTGGGCACCATGCCGCACACACGCAGGGGACGGTGCAGCCGATCTGTTAAAAACGCCTTTTTGCGATCTGATGAAGCATTTCTAAAATAATCCGGCAGCCGAACCCCGAGCTGGTCTTCCACGAATTCGGCGGCCTCGTCAAGATCCGGGTTCCGGGGGCTGTCTCCTGCCAACTGCTCCTGAAACCGCCGAATCTGCTTTTCCAGCTTTACCAGATATCCGGCCAGGGCTTTTTTCCAGCGAAAGGTTTCGTTTTTCAGCCGGTCAGGCACGACATTGTCAATGTTTTTGATAAAAACCAGGTCCGCATCCAGGGCATTGAGATTGTCGATTAAAGCCCCGTGGCCGCCCGGTCTGAACACAAGCCGTCCGTCTGAATCCCGGAAGGGGCGGTTTCCCATGTCCACGGCAATGGTATCAGTGGCCGGCGACTGCTGGGAGAAACCCACATCATAGGCGGCATTGTATGCCTGTTCATAGTCGCGGCGCCTGGCCCGCAGCAGGGCTTCAAATCCCGACCGGTGCTCCGGGGACACGGTTAAATGAAGCCGGCATCTGCTGTCCTGATCCTTTGCATACGCGGCCGCCTCCACCAGATGCTCCTCAAATGCGGTGCGGGCGCCGTCTGGGTATTTGTGAAACAGAATCAAGCCCTTGGGGGTTGAGGCATAATCCAGGCCCTTGTCCGTGAGCAGGTATTCAAAAATTTGGGTAAAATCCCCCTGCTTGCGCAGTTCTGCCGCATCCAGGCCGTCTTTTCCCATTTTTTGGGCCAGGTCTTCATAAAAGGCAAACTGCTGAACCTGATCCATGAAGCTGCAGGCTTCGGCATAGACGCCCCCCTCTTTTTGGCCTTTTGCACAGATCTCTGCATATTCCACGGGCGAATGGCTGTGGGAAATTTGGAGCAGGGCCTTAAACATTCGCGTGGCCGCACCGGAAGCCGGCACGAATTTCACCGCCTCCCGGCGGGAAACCGCCTTTTCAAAGGCCCGGATATATTCGTCAAGATCCTCGTCTCCCAGCCGCTTGATGCCGTCGCCCACCGTGCACGGCCGGTCCAGCTCGGCATAAGGTGCGCCTTTTTCAAAAACGGCAACCTGTTCTTCCACAACTTGCTCAGAGAGTCCATGCTCCCGGATCTGTTCCAGGTCCTTGCTGCTCCATTGCGTGCGCTTCATCAGCCACCCCCTGTGGTGTTTTTTGTCAATACCCGTACTTGATGCGCCTGTAAAAAGTCTTTTTTACAGGCAGTGTTAAGTTTTAAGTGATTAAGTGTTAAGTAAAATCAAAAAGTTGTCTCCTTAGTGGTTGATGATGATATCCGTTTTAGGACTTCCAAGGAAGTCCAAGGGCGGGGTCGGTTTTTGAAGCGACATTGAGCGTTTACGGAAAAATTCAGCAAATGCCGGAGCTAAAAAATTTCAAACTGTTTGAGGCCGACAGGCCGGGTTTTTGAAATTTTAAGCGAAGGCATTGGCTGAATCCGTAAACGGTCAGGAGCGAAAAAACTGACCCCGGCCGCAGGGCTTCCTTCCTGCAACAACAGCGGACGCGGTAAAAAGCTTTTTACGGCACCATTATACTTGGGAAAAATATACATCAAACCCTCTGAAGCGTCAAACCACAGCAAGACTCAATGCATGTTTTGGCCCATGACCGGCCGGGGAAACCCCGAAAAACGCTTCATGGCTGTGAACTTCTCAATAATGCCCGTTGTCAGGACATTATAAAAGCCTTGGGGCAACGACGGCTTGCAATTGCGGCAAACAGAAATTATGCTTGGAATGTAAAAAAATATCCACACAACTCATTTGAAAACAGGAGAACGCGCCTTGGCAGACACGGTCAAACACCCGGAAACCTATTTTTCTCAACTTGTCCCGGAGCGGGATGCGGTTTTGCAAAAACTCGAGGCCGAAGCCAAAAAGGAAGGCATCCCCATTGTGGGACCGGTGGTGGGACAGCTGCTGTTTGTCCTGGCCCGTGCCACCGACGCTGTCAATATCCTGGAACTGGGAACGGCCACCGGATATTCGGCCATCTACCTGGGCCGGGCATGCCAGCCGGCCAACGGCCGGGTCCTGAGCCTCGAAAACAATGCAGACATGGCCCAGAGAGCCCGGACCCACCTGGATCAGGCCGGGCTTTCCGAAGTGGTGACCGTCATGGAGGCAGACGGCCTTCAGGTTCTGCCGGAACTTGACGGCCTGTTTGATTTTGTATTCATGGATATTGAAAAAAAGGACTACCACGCGGCGCTTGCCAAACTGACACCCCTGGTGCGTCCCGGCGGCCTGCTGATTGCCGACAATACGGCATTTGTGGATGCAAAAAAATTCAACCAGGCCATTTACACCGATTCCGGCTGGCAAAGCGTTCAGATCCTTTCCTACCTGCCCATGCACTCAGCCCTACATGACGGGCTGTGCTTTGCCGTCCGGGCATAACAACCTTGATGTATTGATTGAAAGCGGGCCGGATCAGATAGCGCCCCGGTCTATTTCCTTGAGCCGGGCCAGAATCTTCCTGGGAGAATCGGATTGCGCCAGGCGCAGCATTTCGTTGATTCGTTTTTCCTCGATCTTGTTTTTGTTCATGACCTTTTTTTTGTAGGCATTTTTCAACACTTCCAACAGGTCATCGATGTGGCAGGGCTTTTGAAGGTATTCATAAGCCCCGCTTCGAGTGCACTCCTTGGCCGAATCAATACTGCCGTGCCCGGTAAGGATTACAATTTCCAGCCACTTATGCTCATCCTTGAGCGCCTTGAGGGTCTCTTCTCCGTTGATGCCCGGCATTTTCAAATCCACCAGGGCCACATCCACGGGAACGGCGCGGGCTACCTCCAGGGCCTTTTCACCCCGGTTGGCGGCAATGACATTGAAATCCCGAACCTCAAGCTGCTTTGTCATTGACTTGAGGAACTGTTCTTCGTCATCCACGAACAACAAATTGATTTTCCGTTCCATTCATCTAACTCCTTGATTGATGGGTCCTCTGGGTCGGCCCCATCTGTCTGCCGGTCTGCCGGTGGAAGACACAGGGCCGCTTTGTTTTTTTAATCTCTGAACAATCCTCAATTAACCCATACCCTTCAGTAAACCTCCCCGGACTTGCGGATCATGGCCCGCTGCTCGGCTTTCCGAATACGTTCTTCCTGCTCGTCTTTTCGCTTTCGGGCCCTTTCCAGCTTGGTCTTGAAATCCTCAAAATCCGCCGGCTTGAGCAGATAATCATAGGCCCCCAGCCGCATTCCCTCCACAGCGGTTTCAATGGTGCCATGCCCGGTCAGCAGGATGACTTCCACAATGGGAAATTTCTTCTTGATCTGCTGCAGGGTCTCGATGCCATCCATGCCAGGCATCTTGATATCGAGCACCACCACATCAATATCCGGTCTTTCGGTCAGCATATCCAGGCACTCCTTGCCGCTGTAGGCCTCGAAGACTTTCTGGCCGGCTTCCTGAAGCCGAAGGGAAAACATTTCCACAAAATCTTTTTCGTCGTCAACGATCAGAACTTTGGCCGGTATCTGAATCATCGTTTTTCATCTCCTTGATTTTTTGCAGGATATCGCGGCACACATCCTCATCTTCCGTGCATTCGGATCCTCCCGGTTGGCATTTGGGCAGTATCACCCGAAATGTGGTGCCTCGGCCCACTTTGCTTTCCAGGGAAATGTCGCCGCCGAGTTTGTTGACAATTCCGCGTGTTACATACAACCCCAGGCCTGTGCCCTTGTCCGGCGATTTCGTAGAGAAAAAGGGTTCAAAGATCTTGCTCATGTTCTCCCTGGGAATGCCGTCACCCGTGTCCGCAATAAAGAATTCCACCTGCTCGCCCTTGTCGTGCAGACCGATGGTGATGGTGCCCTTCCTTGAAATGGCATGCACCGCATTGGTCAACAGGTTGATAAACACCTGGCGAATCTGATAGGGATCGCTGTAAATGATGCCATCGGCTCCCGCCATTTCGCGCACGAAAGTGATCTCCTTGTCTTTGGCCTCCCGGCCCACCAACTCAAGGCTTTCTTCGATCAGATCCTTCAGCCGGGTTTCGGAAAACCGCTGGTCCTGCTGACGAACGAATCCCAGGAGCAGATGGGTAATGCGCCGTATCCTTTCAATGCCCTTTTCAATCTTGTCCAGCCCCCGCTCCAGATCTGATTTGCGGGGCACAGCCGCCATTTCCTCCTTGCCGAGCACCAGCCGCATGAACCCGGCGGATTCGCGCATCATGGCCAGGGGATTGTTGATCTCGTGGGCTACGCCCGTGGACAGGGTCCCCAGGGCGGCCAGCCGTTCGGTGGCGATCATCTGCTGCTCCATTTTGGCCCGGAATTCCTGCTCCCGCTTCTTCTCCTTGATTCTGCGCCGCCGGTCATGGGCCTGCCGGATCTTTTCCAGCAGATGATCAAACTCGATGGGCTTGGTGAGATAGTCAAACGCCCCTTTCTTGATTCCTTCCACCCCGTCCCGGGCGGATGCATGGCCCGTGAGCAGGATGACCTCGGTTTCCGGGAAACGCTCCCTGATCACCCCCAGGGTTTCAATGCCGTCCATGCCGGGCATTTTGACATCCAGCACCACCACCCGATCGGAACCGGATTCCAGCAACCCGATGCACTCTTCGCCGGTGCCGGCCTGAGCCACTTCAATACCCCGTCTGTTGAGCCGCTTGGCTGCCGTGCTCCGGAAATCAACCTCGTCATCCACCAGCAGAGCACGAATGCCTTCCTTGTCCTGTTTTTGGCCGGAATCTGTCATGATGCCTTGTCCCAATATATTATACAAGCCCCAGAATATGCCACCAGACCGCGGCCACCAAAACCAGAACGCTCAGCAGAATCGGCATGACAACCAGACCCAGCCTGGTCAGGTCAGATGATTTGAAATACCGGTAACTGTAGGCAATGGCATTGGGCGGGCACCCGATCACCAGCAGGTAAGCAAACGAACAAGCCATTCCCAGGCACAGGGCCAGTACCCTGGGATCCACGCCCTCCATCTGAGCCATGGGAATGACGATGGGCAGAATCAGGGCCGCGGCTGCCACATTGGCCATGGCATTGGTGACAATGGCCCCGAACACGCCCACCCCGATAAACATCACCAGCCAGCCCTTGCCCTGAATCAGCGGGAAAAACAGGTTGGCGAAGAACTCGCCGGCCCCGGAATAGCCCATGGCCAACCCCAGGGAAATACCACCGCCGAAAATAAACAGGGCCGTGCCCCATTCCAGGTTGTCATTGATGTCCTCCCACGTAAGACAGCGTGTCACCGCCAGCAGGGCCACGGCCAGCATACCGGTAATGGAGTAGTGTATTCCGTGAATCCCCTTGGTCAACCAGGTCAGAAACGCCAGGCCCACAATGATCAGGGTAACAATTTCATGTCGGGTCCAGGGCCCCATCTCCTCATCGAATTTGGGCAGCGCAATGGTGGGATCCGGCCGGTAGACCAGATACACCACAAAAACCGCAATGGGCACGGTTAGCATCGCCGCGGGCATGGCATAAAGAATCCAGTCGAAAAAGGTCAGCTCAATGCCGGTAAATTCCTTTAAAAAGGCAGCGGCCACCATATTGCGTCCGCCGCCCACCAGGGAACCCATTCCGCCGGCTGAACAGGCAAAGGGCAGAGACAGCATCATAAAGCGGGCGGTCCGGGTGTTGGGATCAATGCCGGCTGCCCGCATCAGCGGCAGCATGGTGACAATGCCCACGGCGCAGGCAGCAGCATCATGCATGAAGGATGACGCCAGCCCCAGTCCGATGGCAATAATAAAGGTAAACCGGGTCACGCTGGTGCCGGCCTTTTTGATGATAAACATGCCCAGCCGCCTGGTGATCCCGGCCTTGTCCAGGGCAATGGCAAAAATCAGGCAGCACATGATAAACAGGACCACCGGATGCATGTAGGGCGCCCAAGCGCCTTCGACGCCGGAAACGCCCATGATCACAAGAAACACGCCGATCAATATGGCCGTAATTTCCAGGGGGATGGGCTCCACGATGAATAAAAAGATCAGTCCCGCAAGCATGGCCAGAAATCGTTTTCCCTTTGGCGCAAGCCCGTCCACATAGTCCATGGAAACTCCCTCCAGATCCATTTTCTTCAACTGCTCATTGAGATGGACCCCCGGGTTTTCAATGGGCTGCTCCGGCCGGACTTTCAGAATATAGGCGCCCTGCTTCAGCTTTTTGGCGGCTGCGAGGGAAAAATGGCTGTCAACCGCTGCCAGAACCTGCTGACCGGGATCTCCGTTTATCCGGAACTGGGTCCCTTCCGGTCGGGGCAGCAACAACACGATGACACCGAGCAGTATGGCCATGCCCAGTTTGAATATATTGGATTTGAAAAACATATTCGGCTCCTTGTCCGCAATGGCCGGTTCATCCATTATCGATTCCGCCTGCCTTTTTCGGTGCAGCCGGGGCTGTAATTGTCATTCTGAATGCACGCAAATCTTATTTTTGATCTTTCTTATTTTTCTTGTGCACACAGGCATCCCGGATTTTGTCCAGCAACTCATCGAGTTCGCAGGGTTTGGTCAGATAATCAAAAGCTCCGTGCTCCAGTCCGGCCCGGGCCGCTGCCTGGGATCCGTGGCCGGTGAGCATGATCACCTCCATACCCTTATCCAGTTGCTTTAAAATCTGAAGAACTTCCAGACCATCCATGTCTTCCATCTTCAGATCCAGCACCACCACGTCAAAATCCCTGGAACGCACGGCCTGGAGGGCATCGGCACCGCAGTAGGCTTTTGCCACATCCATGCCCCGTTTTCCAAGACGGTTGGCCAGGACATTGACGTAACCCTCCTCGTCATCCACAAGCAAAAGATGGATACAGTCTTTCGGGATGTTTGCTGAATCAGACATGGCAGCGTATCCTGACTGTTAGATACCCCGGGTGGATACAACTTTTTCCATCCGGGCTTTTTCAATTTTTTCTTCCTGGGCGCGGCGCTTTTCCACCGCCTCCTGGACCTTCTGGCTTAACTGTTCAATATTGCAGGGTTTCATCAGATAATCAAAAGCACCGATTTTCATCCCGTCAATGGCCGACTCGATGGTGGCATGCCCGGTAAGCATGATCACTTCGATCAGGGGATAACTCTTTTTCATTTCCCTGAGGACTTCAATGCCGTCCATACCCGGCATTTTCACATCCAGGATCATCACCTCCAGATTCCGGTTCTTGCCCACCAGTTCAAGGGCTCCCTTGCCTTCGGTGGCTGTGAGGACTTTGAAACCGCGCTTCTGCAGACGCTTGGACATGGTTTCGATAAAATCGGACTCATCATCGACCAGCATCACAAATGGATTTGCCATGTGTTTCTCTCCTTGTTCATTTTTTTTCAGATGAATCTTTTCCGGCTGCCTGGATTGGAATCCATATCCGGAACCGGGTGCCCTGGTTGACAGTACTGGTGACATCAATCTTGCCGCCCATCTTCTCGATAATTCCGTAGCAAATAGACAATCCGAGTCCCGTGCCCTTGCCCACGGCCTTGGTGGTGAAAAACGGATCAAAAATCCGGTTCAGGTTGGCTTCCGGAATTCCCGGACCGTCGTCTTCTACTGTGATGACAATATGATTTTCTTCCAGCTTGCTGATCTTGGTGCTGATATTGATGGTGCCGCCGGTTTTGTCCATGGCGTCGATGGCATTGTTGATCAGGTTGAGCATTACCTGCTGCATCTCTGAAGGCGCCAGACAAACATAGGGCAGACCCGGCTGCAGCTCGGTGGCAATGATGACTTTGTTGTACCTGGCCATCTGGGCCGAAAGATCAACAATCTCCGTGATCAGATCATTGATCTGCACATCCTTTACTGTTGCATCGGTTTTGCGGGCAAAGCTGAGCAGTTTATGGGTGATTTCCTTGCAGCGCCGGCCCTGGGTGGCAATCTGCCGCAATGCCCGCCGGAATTCTTCCAGGTTTTCGCTTTGGGCAAACTCTTCTTCCTGCAGCAAGTCTTCAATCCAGCCGGCCTCCTCCACCATGATGGCCACAGGATTGTTGATTTCATGGGCAATTCCGGCTGCCAGTTCTCCCACCGATGCCAGCTTTCCGGTCTCAATCATCTGTTGATTGAGCCTGGCCTTTTCTTTATCGGCGCTCATAATTCTTCTAACCATTCGTTTCGTCAGTAAAAATGCCATGAGTCCAATACCGGCGGCGCCTACCAGAAATATGATGCCGGCAAATTGAAACATCCGGTAAATATCAGAGAAGGCATCAAACTTTTCCTGTTTGAAAATCATCAGCCAATCGCCGTTCTTTAAGCCGGCAATGGCATATATATGGGTCGTTCCGGACTCGTCCGGCAGTTCAATAACTTCGACCAGCCGGTCGCTGGCATCCATGCGCCGGATAAAATAATCATAGGTCTTTTCCCACAAAGCTTTTTCAAAAACCGGCCTTGTCTGAAACCGGCCCTCGCTGTTGAGGATAAATGCATACCCGGTCCGGCCCACGCGCAGATTTTCCACCAGCGTGTTAAAATACTGGAAGTCAATGGTGGTCCGCAGAATATAGGTCTTATCCTGCCGCTGCCAGCGCACTGTAATAATGAAGTGCGGAGTTCCGCGAAAGCCCATGAACACGTCGCTGATATAAAAATCTTTGGCAATGGCCGCCTTAAACCAGCTGGCCTCAAAATAACCCACATCCTGAAGCTCGTATGGCCCGGCATAGGCCAGCTGTTTTCCGGTTTCATCCACCACACCCAAATCCACAAACACATCCCCGTATTGCTCCTGCAGATACCGGAGCTTGGCCTGAAGGATGGAACGGTCCGTCAGCCGTTCAAGGCTGCTGCTCTGGACCAGAAACTGAATATTGGCCAGTTTTTCATCCAAAAACGTGTCAATATTCTGCTTGTGCTTCTGCACCAGCTCCTGGAGATGGGCATAGGTTTTTTCGAAATAGGAAAGATGAAATTGATACAAAAGAAAGACAATCACCACGATCATGGGTGCAAAAGACACCGTGACCATGGTGGCGATCATGTTCCGGGTCAGGTTCCTGTAATAGGCCTTTGCGTTCTGGCTGTTTTCTTTCGGTGATTCTTTGTTTGTCAAAATACGTTCCCCTGCAATGTTATGGGAGCAGTCAGCAGATATTCACCCGGCAAACAAAACCGTAAAAACGCTTTTGCCATCCCGGTACATTCAACAGATTCTGTTTTTGCTGCAATCCCGTACAGGTCCGCATATTGGGCCGCAGAACAGACAGACTGCAGCAGCACAAAGCCGGGTCCTGAAATCACAGAAAAGCAAAAGACATGCCGGAAGATGTGATTTTTGGGAAAAAACGGTCTGTCTATTGATTTTTTCCCCCAAAACCCATGAAACAAAGATTTTGCAGAAGAATCCAATACTGAAGAAAAAAGGAAGGGTGCAGGTTTCCTTTACAAGGTGTAAAAAACCATCGCTTATGAACATAAAAGCAACTATTGGGCGCGCCAAACACCAACGATCATCAAACCGCACGGCCTTTCCGGCCATTTTTGCAGCAGGTCTCCGGAGAGGCATGACAACACTGATAAACGATTTGAAATCAAAGGAGATGGCCTGTCCGCAATATTTTTGGAATTGTTCCTACTTCTTCCGGGCTCGCAGGGATATGGGCGGGGCACTGACTTCGATTACGGAATTGCGGGTACCAAAGGAATTATCACAGCTCTGCCTGTTTGCCGGGTCCAGGCACCATTTTCCATCAATCATAAACTTGTATTCATATCGGCCGGGCGGCAGCATCACGATTTTTTCCCAGAATCCTCCGGGTTTTTTCTTCATAAGATGTTTTCTGTTGTTCCAGTTGTTAAAACTTCCGCCCAGGCTTACCTCTGCAGCATCCGGAGCCGCCAGACGAAACGTCACTCTCCTTCGGCCTTTATTGGTCTTATCCATAACCCGACTCCTGCTTGATGTTATTTTTTACCGGCATTGAAAAAGCCCCGGCATTTCCGGGTCAACCGAATCCGGGGCCATCATTTTCAAGAATAAGTCCGCCGGTGATGGTAATCAAATTTTTGACGGTAAGCCGTTGCCACGACTTCTGCGGCAGCATCGGCGCTTTCCAGATAGTCGCGATTGATCACCATATCAAATTCATAAGCAGCGGCGTCTTTTTTATTGAAATTTTTCCGGAAAAATTCCTTCTGCTCCCGATCCACCCGGTCGAGTTCCTTTGCTGCTGCATCCTCTGTCACTTCCAGAATTTCTGCAATCCGCCGGACCCGGAAATCCCGGGAAGCGATAAAGCGCACAGCCAGAACCCGTTGGCGGGGCAGGATCAAATGAACCGCCCGGCCCACAAAAATCGTGGGACCTGCGTCGGCCATGGCAAACACAGCGCCGGTCAAGTAGCGCATGTAATCGCCCATGGTAAAGGATTTCTCCCCGAACAGAAGAGCGGCGAAATCACTCATGGCCCCGGGATAACGTTCATCAAAGGAATCAATGGTTTTTTCTCCGAGATGCTTGTTCTCTGCGATCTTTTCCAGAATCCCGCGGTCCACAACGCGCATCCCGCCGAGCCGCGATGACATTAGATCCGCAATTTCAAGGGCGCCCAAGCCGATTTTCCGGGAAAACGCAATGCAGTTGGTCACCCGGGCTTCAGCGTCTTTTTTCTTGATGGCCTTAAGCCGCCTGCGCTCCCATTCCAAAATCACCTCCTCTGCCTTGGCTGCGCCCCCGGGAATACGTTTCCCGTAGGTTCCGGGAATATATTTGTTATAGTGGTGGGTCATTGGCGGCCTCCTTTTTTTAACGGGCAGAACCCGCATAAGATGGTTTGTCCGGTTCTCCTCCGGAATTTTGAAAACGCAGGGTTGCTTCATACTCTCCGGTATTGTCTTTCCGGATATCAAAGCCAAGCTTCCGGGCCAGGGCCAGCATCTTGGTATTGTCCGGCAGAATCAGACCCCAGATCTTATCCGTGCCCCGGCTCCGGGCAATATCCAGGCAGCGTTTTAACAAAATTGCACCAATACCCTTTCCATGCCACTGGTCAGCCACAAGAACCGCAAATTCAGCTGTTTTTCCATCCGGCTCCCCGATTACCCGGCTGACACCAAGCATTTTTTCTATTCCTCCGGCTGTGGATATTGCCACCATGGCAATCTGCCGATCATAATCGATCTGGGTAAACCGGGCCAGCATATAGTGCGGCAGGCGCTTGATGGGGCTAAAAAACCGGTAATAAATACTCATGGGAGAAAGTTCGTTAAACATCTCCTCCAGAAGCGGGGCATCTTCGGGCCGGATGGGCCGGACTGTCAACACGCCGACGTCTTCCAGATCCAGTTGCTCTTCATACTCATTGGGATAGGGGCTGATCACCAGATGCAGGGGCGCTTTGACCTCAGCGGGACTGACGATCACCCTGGCATCAACGGCGATGATCCGGCCGTCATGAACCATCAGGGGATTGATGTCGATTTCGGAAATTTCCGCAAAATCCGTCATCAGCTGGGAAAGCCGGATAAGCAGGGCCTCGAACTGAACCAGATCCAGGGCATCAAGATTGCGATATCCCTGCAAAACCTTGTAAATTCGGGTTTCTTCCATCATTCTGCGGGCCAGAAGTCGGTTCAGGGGGGGCAATGCGATGGAACGGTCTTTGAACACCTCCGTTAATACCCCCCCTGTCCCGAACAGCACTACAGGTCCAAATTCACGGTCTTTTCTGGCACCCGCAATGATCTCATAACTTCCCTGCGGCAGCATTTTCTGCACGCTGACACCATCAAACCCTCCGGGACAGCGCTCGTCAACACGCCGGGCCATCTGTCCGAAAGCCTCGCTTACCGCTGTGGCATCGCAGAGGTTCAGCGCCACTCCGCCTACGTCACTTTTATGAACGATCCGACTGGAAGCCACCTTCAAAACCACCGGAAACCCGGTTTTTTCAGCCATGTTTGCCGCCTGCTCCGCAGTGCCGGCAAACATGGTCGGGTTGACCGGGATGCCATAGGCCGCCAGCAGATCCTTGGCCTCGATTTCCGGCATATGACCGGTCTCCCGTGCCAGCGCCGTGTCAATCAAAGCCTTTGCCTTCTGCCGGTCAAAGTCGAGCCGGTGCGGCAGTTTTTCCGGAATCTGCTGAAGCATTTCAATATTGCGGGAATAACGGTAAAGATCCATAAAAGCCCGCACCGCCCGCTCCGGAGAGTCAAAGGTCGGAATGCCGGACTTGTGAAAGACAGCCCGCCCGCCTTCCACATCACTGCCCCCGAGCCAGGCGGTAAAAACCGGATAGGATTGTTTCTTTAACTGTTCGGCCAGCACCTCGGCCACCCGGGTGGGCTCGGCAATGGCCTGAGGCGCCAGCATGATCAGCAGTCCGTTGACCTCCCTGGCGCCTGCAAGAATTTCGGCCGCCCTCGCGTATCGTTCTGCTGTGGCATCGCCCAGGATATCCACGGGATTGGCCCGGCTCCAGTGGGGCGGAAGGATCGCATCCAGCTGCCGGATGGTTTCAGGCGCCAGCGTCACCGGGAAAAATCCATAATCCCACAGGGCATCAGCAGCCATCACACCCGCCCCCCCGGCATTGGTCAGGATGGCCAGGCCGTGGCCGGCGGGTTTGGGCTGCTTTCCGATAAACTCGGCACAATCAAACAACTCCGCAAAGGTCTTGACCCGGACAATACCCGCCCTTTTAAAGGCAGCGTCATATACGGCATCTTCACCTGCCAGGGCCCCGGTGTGAGAGGCCGCTGCCGCAGCCCCGGCCCGGGTGCGGCCGGCTTTGAGGGCAATAATGGGCTTGACCCGGGATACGGAGCGGGCCGCGCTCATGAAATTGCGAATCCGGGCAAGATTTTCCACATACATGACAATGCTGCCCACCTGCGGATCATTGCCCAGATAATCGATTACATCGCCGAAGTCCACATCCAGCATGGACCCGAGGCTGACAAAATAACTAAATCCGATCCGGGACTTTTCGGCAAAATCCAGAATGGCGGTGCAAATGGCCCCGCTTTGGGAAATAAAGGCCATTTTGCCCCTTTGTGCCATACGGTTGGCAAAAGTGGCATTCATGCAATGCCGGGTGGAAATGATTCCCAGACAGTTGGGGCCCAGCACCCGAAATCCGCTGGACTGGATTTGGCTTTTGATTTCCTCTTCCATGGCAGCGCCTTTTTTTCCAGTCTCCCGGCCGCCTGCAGACAGCACCATTGCCCCGCCTGCGTTTTTTTCCATACATTGCCGGACAATTTCGGCAACTGTTTCAATGGGGGTGGCAATCATGACCAGATCCGGGGCAGCCGGCAGGTCTCCCACCGACTTGAAGGCAGGCAGGCCGGACACATGGGTATATTTGGGATTCACAGGGTATAGCCGGCCTTTGTATCCGCCGTTTACCAGGTTGTTTGTGACCATGGTGCCCACGCTGCCGCTTTTTTCACTTGCGCCGATAACGGCAATGGATCTTGGTGCAAAAATCTTATTCAGATTCAATACACTCATAACGATTCCTTCCCGCAGGTCTCTGCGGCGTGTTTGTGCCCCATACCTGGTTAGCAGCTCCCATGATCAATGCCGGCAAGTGGTCTTATGGCCCGCACAGGTCGACGCAGCCGGCAGGATTTTTCCGGATATGAGACAACCGAGTCAATGGCCTGCTTCAGGCTCCGGAAAGCATGGAAGCTTTTTTGCAGATAGACCAGCACTGGCAAATCCGGATATTTCTTTTTCAAACCCATGTAAAAATCCCACGTCCCCGCGGCATCCGGATAAAAATTGACAATCACAAGATCAAACTTGGAATAATCATTCTGATGGCAATATTGCGCTTCACTGATCCCGCATACGTCATAGCCGGCCTCACAAAGATAGCGAACCAGCAGTTTTCTGCGATACGCCTGGCTGTCGAGAATCAGTACAGATCTCATCTTAATGCCCCTGCCCCTGGGTTGTGTGTTAAACGACTTGCAGTGAGTTATAGAGAAGCAATATGCGTGCCATTTTCAGTTATAACCAAAACATGCAAAAATCACCGGCAAAACGTTGTTTTGCTTACCCTGTGGCCCGGCCGGGTGCAGGTTTTCTTTACATGATGCACGCAATTCATGCAGGCTTGTATTTTTTCCGGAAAAAGGGTCTGCCCGGACAAGGGCAAAAACCGGATATTTCGAAGGTTGAGGCTTATGCCGGTTTTGCGCGCAGAATTTTCTCCATCTCAAAAAACAGATCCTGCTCCCGGATGATACCCAGCACCTTATCTCCGGTCTTTACCAGCAGGCGCCGCACCCCATAGGTACTCATCTGAAAGGTGGCCTCCATAAGCGATGCATTGGCATCGATATCATAGGGGACAGGCGACATCACTTCTCCGATGGGCATCCGGGCATGCAGTTCAATGGCCCGCTGGAATTCGCCCTTCCAGAAAAGGGGAGAATATTGAATGCTGTCTGCAGTGGAGGGTTTGGGCGCTGAAAGATAGGCCGGCAGAATCATCTGCATCAAATCGGTAATGGACAAAATGCCAATGACCTGCATGGGCTTTTCCACAACAAGCACGGAGCGATGCCCGGTTTCCATGATCCTGGAGGTGGCCCGCGCGGCAAATGTCTTTTTGAGTTCGAAAATCGCTTCTTGCACCGTGACATCCGAGTTCAGGGTGGTATATTCATCAATGGGAATCATAACCCCTTTGACCCGATTTTCCCTGTATGCTTCGGGCATCTGCCGGCTTTGGATGGCCTCCCGGATTTTTCCGGTGAGCACTTCGATGTCACAGGGCTTGGCCAGGTAATCAAAAGCCCCCTGATCCCTTGCCTGTTTGGCTGAATCCAAGTCCCCGTAGCCGGTAAGCATGATCACAGGCAGATCCGGGTTGCGCTTTTTGATCTCCGCCAGTGTCTCATGGCCGTTCATGCCTTCCATCCGGATATCCAGGATGACCACGTCAGGATGCTGAG
This sequence comes from Desulfosalsimonas propionicica, assembly GCF_013761005.1. Classification (NCBI taxonomy): domain Bacteria; kingdom Pseudomonadati; phylum Thermodesulfobacteriota; class Desulfobacteria; order Desulfobacterales; family Desulfosalsimonadaceae; genus Desulfosalsimonas; species Desulfosalsimonas propionicica. The sequence continues at coordinate 728,975 of NZ_JACDUS010000001.1, read as the reverse complement.
CCAGTTTTTCTATGGCTGCCGGACCGCTTTCAGCCATAATGGTCTCAAATCCCCGGCGCGTTAAAATTTTTTCCGTTGTTTCCCGGAACCGTTTTTCATCATCAACCATTAATACCTTGATTTTCTGGCTCATAGACGATCTCCTTTTCTCCCGGCATCATGCCGAATACCCATATATTCTATGTCCATTGCACTGACAACCATTGATATGCGTAAATCATGGCCGCCAGGGTCAACACCACCACCAGCATGGCCTGCCAGCGCCTCAATCCGCATACAATCATCAACCCCGTACCAATGAGCCACCACCGCCAAACCTCTGCGAACAGCACCAGATACGGCACCCATGCCAAAGGCAGGACAACGGCTGCAGCCCAGGCGTAAATGCCGAAAAAGCGCACGAAACCAATCCGGCTTCCCAGGATCAAACGGCTTACGACATAACCCATACCCGCTGCCAGAACCGGCATGCCCGCGGCATTGATGAAAAATATCATCAATGCCGCCATGGGCTCCTGGCAGGCATGGACCAGCAGGCTTGCACAGGCATAAAACCCGCCGGAGAGAACCAGGGCAAATACCGGCAAGAGCAAATGACCGGATTCGGCGTATTCCCGGAAAAACATCCGTGGCGCACTTACAATCCGGGCCGTCTGTGCCACATATGTCCGCAGCCCGAAAAACTGCTTTGCATGCGCCTGGCTTAGTTCCATGTCAGATCACCCCCAGCCGGATCATGACACCGGCGGCCAGCATCAGCAGGGTGAGCACGAAAAAGATGCTGCGCTCCGCCTCCCTGGTGAAATAGAGTTTTCCGTCTTCCATGCGAAAAGCCCGGTTGCGTGTTTTTTTCTGGTTGATCTGCATATTGCCTCCCTGTGTGGCAATCTCAGTAATTTGATTTTCAGTGCTAAAATCCGGCAAGATCCCCGAACCCCCTAAAACTCCAGTAGCCCAAAGTCAGAACCAGCAGGATGATATTGGCGATAACCCAGACGGGAATGCCAACCCGGAGATAATCCTTGGGTTCCAGGTAACCGCTGGCATACACGATGGCATTGGGCGGCGTGCCGATGATCAGGCAATATGCAAAGGATGATGCCACTGCCGTGGACATGGCCATAAACGGTAGAAAAGTGGTGCCCGGATGGACCAGCCCGGCCATGTTCAGTGTAATCGGCCCCACCGAGGCCGCTGCCGGGCCGTCGGCCATTAAGTTGGTTAAAATCCCGGTCAGGCCGTTTGACACGGCCAACAGCGGCAGGCCGGAATCAATGCCCAGGGGCTTGATGGCCTCTATGACGCTTCGGGCCACCCAGTACGCAGCCCCGGTTTCATCCAGGATGCGCCCGAAAATAATGGCGCCGGCATACAGCCAGACCACCCCCCAGTCCACCTTTTCCTGGTAATCGCGCCAGTTCACCACACCGGCCAGCAAATAGGCCACCGCACCGGCCATGGCAATCACACCGATGCCCAGGCGGATGGGATATATGCCCATCTGATAGAAACTCTTTTCCGTAAACCAGCCAAACACCATGACCGCAAAAATAATGATGGCCCAGATCTGCTTGCGGTTCCATCCGCCCATCCGGTCAATTTCTCCGCGCAGATGGTCCATGGCCGGAGCCAGGGAGTGGATACGCGGCTTGAAGCGCCAGTTTAAAATCAGCCAGGTTATGGGGATCATGACGATGACAAAGGGCATACAATATGTCACCCACTGAAAATAACCAATGTCGAGTCCGAACATGTCGTTTAAATAGGTCATCATGATCACGTTTCTGGCCCCGCCCGACGGCGCACCGGGCCCGCCGATGTTGCAGGCCATGGCAATTCCGATCATCAGCATTTTGGCAAGCTCGGTGTCTTCGGAAACTTCACTGGTCAGGCTATTTTGATACAGCAGGATGCCGATGGGCAGAAACATGGCCGCCAGGGCATGGTCGGAAATAAAAGATGCCAGAGGAGCAATAATAATGAAAAAAATCAGGGTAATCCATTTCACATTCGGCTTGGCCAGCTTACGAAACATCATCAGACAAACCCGCTTGTCCACCCCGGTTTTGACAAAGGCGGCGGCAAACATCAGGCTCCCCATGATAAACCACACCGCATCATCCCAGTACAGCATGGCCACTTCCTTGCGGGTGACCACTCCGGTAAACACCAGAATCAGTCCGATACAAAAAGCCACGCCGGGCAGGGGAATGCATTCAGTGAAAAAGCAGAGCACCACAAACACCGCCATGGCAATGGCGACCTTGATTTTCCAGGCTGCCTTGTCAGCTGCGGCCTTGTCTTTTCCGGTCAACGACTCGTACTGAAGATCGGTTCTCAACAGGTCAAAAGCCTGCTGCATCAACTGCCCGTATTGCGCATCGGTCAGTCGGGTTTCCACAAAATGCCTTGCTTTTTTAAAATTGGCCGCATCCGCATCCAGACCGTATTTTTTGCACCAGCCCAGATCCCGGCTCAAAAACCGCTTCCGGGAAAGCGCGCCGATGTCCAGATTTTGTTCCATCATCCGGGCGGCCAGCAGCTGCCATTGTTCGACATCCGTACTGTTTTTTTCAAAAAGCGACTGAGTCAGATGATCGACCACAACCCTGGGGCCCACACTGTATTCCGTGCCCACGTCTTTCATCCCATGGGGGGTGGGCAGAAAGAGAATCAAAAAAAACAGGACCACAGGAATGCCAAACATTTTCCAGTCCACATACTTGTCATAGCCCGTGACTTTTTTCTTTTGTTTTCGCACCGCCATATCGGCTCCTTTCATCCTCGTTGGTTTGTCTGAGGGGTTTAACCAGATCTCTCCGAATCCGCAACAGGCAGGGTAATGATAAAAGAGGTGCCCGCCCCGGGCATGCTCTGTACATCAATGCGTCCGCCCATTGATTCAACAATGTTTAAGCTAATGGGCAGACCCAGGCCCGTTCCCTTTCCGGCCTGCTTGGTCGTGAAAAAAGGAAGAAATATTTTTTCAAGCTCCTCCTGGGTCATTCCCTTGCCCGTGTCTGAAACTGTAATTCTCACCTCGTTGCCGGCCCTGCGGGCGGCCAGGGTGATTTTTCCCTCTTCTCCGATGGCGTCCACCGCATTATTGATCAGATTCTGAATCACCTGACGCATCTGGTCCCGGTCTGTAAGGATATGGGGCAACTCAGGGTCGTAATCCCTTACCAGTTCGATATTGGAAACCTTTAATTCCCGCTCCATAAACCCATCGATCACCTCGTCGATCAGATCATTCATGTGGCATTTTTCCAGTTTCGGCTCCGTGCGCCTGGAAGATTGCAGCAATTTTTCGGTGATACCCCGGGCCCGGTAAACCGCCTCTTCAATAATTGCAACCTCCTCGCGCACCTGTTCGCCGGTTTCCGGGCCGGCAGCCTGTGACCCCCCGTACTCCGGATCAAAAATGTCATTGACCACCCGGCACTGAGACAGGATAATCGCAAGGGGATTGTTGATTTCATGAGCCACACCGGCAGCCAGTTCACCAATGGAAACCAGCTTGGCGGCATGAAAAAGCTGGGACTTGAGTTCCCGCCTGGAGGCCTCGGTTTCTTCAGCCTTGCGCAGAAGCCGGGAGGTGGTCAGCCAGATGGCGGTAAACACAACCAGCACGATCAGAACCCCAGCCGCGATCATCACCCTGCGGGTCTGATACATCTTGGCATATGCAATCTCCTCCGGCTGCCCCACTATAAGCAGCCAGGGGACCTCGGTAAGTCTGGCGGACGCCACCAGGTGTTTTTTGCCCTCAAAAGAAAACTCCACCACGTCACTGGCCATTAACGCCAAAGGGTTATACGGGCTTTTGGCCAGAAGCTCGCCCTGATCCGGATCCACGATCTGGTAATTTCCCTCCATATTGATCAGTGAGCACTCCACAGCCTTTCCCTGGGCAATGGTGCGAAGAAACATATAAAACTTGTCCGGATCCAGGGTGGCGCGCATCACATAAGTGCCCGGGCCCACCGGCTGCTTGACGGCGATGGTGAAGTGAGGCTTGTTGCGGAATCCCAGGTAAATATCACTGATATAATAATTGCGCTCCGCCTTCATCAGGCTCTGATACCAATTTTCCTGACTGTAGTCTTTTCCGCGCAGATGGGGATAAGGGCCGGCATATCCGATCTGCAGACCCTGCGGATTCATAAAGCCCACATCCACAAATGCATCACTGAATTCACTCAGGTGCATGAGATAGCTGTTCATCCGCGCCTGATTGGGGGTGAGATGAAATTCACTGCGGTGAAACAGGCTCAGGATATTGGCCACCCGTTCCTGAAGAAACAGGTCAATGGTATTGCGCTGGCTTTCGGCAAGCGACATCAGATGCAACTGACTGCTTTTTTTAAGATTGACGTTGAACTGAATGTGGAAATAAACCGAAAGCAAAATCAGGGGAATCAGAAATGCAATGCAGCTGGCAGCAAAAAGACGTTTTCGAAGTTTCCTGTAATATTCCCGAAAATCTTCTTGCGCCGGGGCTTCCTTTGTTTTTTCTGTATGATTATTCAATGGTTCCTCCTGATACCGGATTTTGCCGGATACGCGGATCGCCCGGTGCGTTTGCCCATGGGTTTGACCGCTCCAGCAGGTTCCGGGCTGTCTGTATGAGCAGCGCCGTATCAGGGGCCTTTTCAACAATGGCATCAGGACCTGAAAGCTCCTGATTTCCCACGTCTTCTGCATATGGAGTATAAAGAATAACCGGAATCCGGGGGGCTTTGCCGCGGATATGGGCAATGGCCAAATCCCAGTCTATAAAGGGAAGGTTCGGATCGAGGACAATCAGATCCGGTTTCTGCTCCGCCTGGAGCAGGTGCTGCACTTCCGTGTGAACACTGGCGGCAACAACATCAAAGCCCGCAGCCGTAAATTCCCGTTTCAGAAAAAACCGGATGTGGGCATTTGCGTCGGCGATTAAAATAAGGGGATTTGGCATGATCAAAAACTTTCTGTTAACGGTTTACATCCGTTTAAGCAAAAAGAATGCCAAACATCCCGGAGAAGCGATAACTTACTGAAAAATTCATTATCTCCGGCTTTTCCAGCCGAAGCAAAAAAAGCGGCCGGCGCAAATCCCAAAACCCGGCCCCGGGAGGGTCGCCGGTTTTTTTTACAGGATGTAAAAAGAGATGTTTAAAGAAACAGAATCAGGAGCTTTTGACAGATGTTTCCAGGGAAAGGTTGTATTTTTCAATCCGCGCCTGCAGAGTGGGACGGGACATGCCCAGCAGCCTGGCAGCCCGGCTGCGGTTGCCGCCGGTGAGATTCAGGGCCTCTCCCACGACCATGCGGCCGAACTGATCCATCAAAAAATTGAACATATCCGGGTTCTCTTCAGAAGCCAGCATTGCACGGATCCAGTTCCGGCCGGCGGTTTCCAGGTCCGTGCCGCCGCCATCATTGTCATCCCGGCTTTCTCCGGCAATGGCCTGGTAGATGTTACCGGCCTGAATGGGATATCCCCGGCTGAAAATCAGGGCTTTTTTGATGGTATTGCCCAGCTCCCGGACATTTCCGGGCCAGAAGTGTTGCTCGACTCCCTGGCGGGCTTCGTCACTGATGCCCGGATTGTTGATCTGCATTTCCCTGGAAAAACGAGAAAGAAAGTAATCGATGAGAAGAGGAATGTCTTCTTTTCTCTCTTTTAGCGGCGGCATCTTAATGGTCACCACCTTAAGGCGATAATAAAGATCCTCCCGGAACCGCTCATCTTCAAGCGCCCGTTCCAGGTCCCGGTTGGTTGCGGCGATAATCCGGACATCCACGTCAATGGGGCGCTGTCCGCCGAGACGTTCAACGCTTCGCTCCTGGAGAAGGCGCAGGATTTTGGCCTGGATGGACATGGGCATATCCCCGATTTCATCAAGAAATACTGTGCCGCCGTGGGCCTGCTCAAACTTGCCCACGCGCCTGCTGGCCGCTCCTGTAAAAGCCCCTCTTTCATAGCCGAACAGCTCGCTTTCCAGCAGGGTCTCGGGAATGGCCACACAATTGATCACCAGAAAGGGCTTGCCCGCCCTCTGACTGTGCTGGTAGATGGCCCGGGCCACCAGTTCCTTCCCGGTACCGGATTCTCCCCGGATCAGGACCGTGGCATCGGTGGGCGCCACCCGGCCGATGGCCTTGTAAACTTTCTGCATGGACGGGCTTTGGCCGATAATGGCATCAGCGCCCCCGGTTTCCGGGCCGGCCCCCATCTGCACCTGCTGATGCATCATCCGCCCGGCACTCACCGCCTGCTCAATGATTTTGAGCATGTCCCCCACATCAAACGGCTTGAGAACATAATCAAAAGCCCCCTGCTTGGTGGCTTCAATGGCGGTTTCCGTGGTGCCGAAGGCGGTCATGATCACCACAGGCAGCTTGGCATCAATGGCCTGAATGCGCTGCAGGGTCTCAATGCCATCGATTCCGGGCATGCGCACATCCATGACCACCAGATCCGGCAGATGGTCTTCAACTGCCTGAATTCCGGCTTCCCCGGAGGAAGCCATCCGCACGTCATATCCTTCCTCACCCAGGAGCCGGGCAAAGCTTTGCCGCAGTTGAACATCATCGTCGACAATCAGAATTTCAGCCATTTCCATCCTCCTCCGGCACCGGCAGGGTAACGATAAAGTTTGCCCCCTGACCCTCAGCCGAGTGAATGCTGAGCTGCCCTCCGTGCTCTCGGATGATGCGCCCTGTGATAAACAACCCCAGCCCGGTTCCCTGGATCTTGGTTGTATGAAAAGGCTCGAGAATCTTCTGCCGGGCTTCATCCGGAATACCCGGGCCGGTATCCCGGATGCTGATTCTCACAGCGCAGCCGTTCCGGTCACCTACCACCTGGTTTTCTTCGATAAAAATCCGCCCTCCGTCCCCCATGGCCTCGCAGGCGTTGACAATCAGATTGACAAAAACCTCCTTCATCAATTCCGTATCAGCCTCCACAGGCGGCAGGTTTTCGGTCTGCTGCCGTATGATTTCCACATCATGGCGTTTTAGCCGGTATTCGAGCAGCTCCAGGGTCATGTCGATGATCCAGGATATATTGACCCTTTTCTTATTGAGTTTCGGCGGGCGGGAAAATTCCAGGAAATTGCGCACGATGTTATCCAAACGACGCATCTCTTCGGCCACCACCTCAAAATCCTCTTTCTGGTTGTCGGTCAAATCCAGATTTCTTTGAAGGGAAAAAAGCCGCATGTTGATCGAGGTCATGGGACTGCGGATGCTGTGGGCCACCTCAGTGGCGAGCTTGCCGACCAGCGCCATTTTCTCTGAATGCATCAGCAGTTGCTGGCTTTGCTGCAGTTCGCTGTGGGCCTTGTCCATGTCCGCAATCATGCCCCGAACCCGGTCATCGAGCAAAGCCACCTCATTGGCCGGCCCTGTATGCTCCCGGGCCTCGGGAGCCATTGCAGCAAGCCGGCGGATGGGGCCGATGACCTGGACAATGAGCAAAAAGGCCATAAAGACCCCCAGCACAACCGAAACAATCAGTCCTGCCACCACAAAGGAGCTCATGACGGCTGATTTTTCCCTTACGTTTTCCCGGAACCGCTGGATCTCCTCCTCATTTAACCGGTTATACACCCGGCACATCCGGTTTAATTCAAAAAACTGACTGCGCACATCCCAGTGCATCTGCTCGCCCTTTTCCCGGTCGCCGCTTCGATACATTTCAATGATACGGTCTTTTTTGCTCACATACTGATCATACTGGCGGCCGATCTGTTGCACCAGTTCGGCATGGGACGACGGCTGCTCCATTTTCTCGGCGACCTCGAACCATTTGCGGAAAATCTCACGGTAATGGGACAGTTCCTTTAGCCATTTGGGATCACTGTCCAAAAAATAATAGGTTGCAAAACCTTTCTGGTTGGCCAGGGCGCTTTCCATCTGCCGGGAGGCTTCCATGACCTTGAGCTGTCTGTCCACCAGTGTGTTGACCGTATCGCGGAACCCCACAGCATACCAGATGGCCATTGCACCGATCAGGAGGGTAATCAGCTCAAGCAGGGCAACGTGTGCGACAATCCGCTTGGACAAACTGATTTGCTTCCACCAGCTCACTGTATCATTCTCCTTGTGCCGGGCAGGTTGATCCGGAAATGAAAAGTTTTTTATATCACCTTCGACCAGGAGACACAAGGATTGCACCCTGGGCCGTGAGTGCATGGTATCTGTTGACCGTTCTGGCCTTGCACTTTATATTGGGCAAACCAAATGTTTCCTGCACTCTTTTTGCAGCAAACAAAGCGTTTGATCAGAAAAACACGGGCGATCCGGGAGAAAAGCAATGCAGATAAAACAATTCCGATACGGGGCTGACAACCTGGGCTATCTGGTTTACGGGGACAAAACCGCAATGGCGGTTGACGGGGGTGCACCAAAAAAGATCCTGTCTTTTGTCAAAGACCGGAACCTTGCGTTACAATATGTCACCAACACCCATTCCCACATGGATCACACCACGGGCAACCGGCAATTGCTTTCCGGGACAAACGCAGCATTTCTGGATTTTGACACCCTGATTGACCAAAAAGAAATCCAAATGGAAGGTCAATTGATCCGGGTTTTGCACACCCCCGGACACACAAAAGATTCTGTCTGCTTTTACTTTGACAGCATCCTGATTTCCGGCGACACCCTGTTTAACGGAAAAGTGGGCCGGTGTTTTACCGGAGACCACCAGCGGTTTCTGCAATCCATCAAGACCCTTTTGCAGCTGCCCGGCGACACCGCCGTGTATGCCGGCCATGACTATGTGGAGGAATACGTGGCACTTGCCAGAAGCCTGGAGCCGGACAATGCGCATCTGGCCGGATACGACCCAGACCATGTCCGGGCCACCTTAAACGAGGAGCGCCGGGTGGATCCGTTTTTGCGCTTTAATGACGAGAAAATCACCGCCATTTTAAGGGCCCGGGGTCTGCCGGCGGAAACCGAGGCGCAGCGGTGGGAGTCGCTGATGTCTCTAATGTAGAAACGTTCTATTTCGGAAAGAAGATGAGAAAGGGCTTTTTCCAAGGGTTTGAAACAGCAAAAGCCCTGTTCTTGGCAGGGCTTTTTTCTGTCTGGTGGCTGAGGGTCCAGGATTCGAACCTGGGTTAACGGGGCCAGAACCCGTCGTCTTGCCACTAGACCAACCCTCAGCAGCAAAATTGTATTAACGTAAGATAACAAAAAACCAAATGGTGTCAAGCCAAAATTGATAAGCCTGTAAAAAGTCTTTTTCACAGGCAGTGCTAAGTTTTAAGTGATTAAGTGTTAAGTAAAATCAAGAAGTTATTTTTTTATTGTTGGCGATTATATCAGTTTTAGAACTTCCAAGGAAGCCCAAGAACGGGGTCGATTTTTGAAGCGACATTGAGCGTTTACGGAAAACTCCGTAACCGCTCAGGAGCGAAAAAACTGACCCCGTTCTTGGGCTTCCTTCCTGCAAAAACAGCGGGCGCGGTAAAAAGCTTTTTACGGTACCATCTAAAATCAGACTTTTACGAAAGCATTCAATTCTATACGCGGATCACGCCGGTTTTTCAGCCTGATCACGGATAAAGGCCGCGGCTTTTTCCAGCCGTGCAATGGTTTCATCCCGGCCCAGAATCTCGATCATTTCAAATATGCCCGGGCTCACGGTTTTGCCGGACAGTGCCAGGCGCACCGGCTGGGCGATTTTGCCGAATTTCAGGTCATGGGCCTCCATGACCTTTACAAACGCGGGCTCCAAATGCTTTTCATCAAAGGTTTCCGTGTTTTTCAGCTCCGCGATCAGATCCCGGATCGGCGCGGCCACTTCGGGTTTGAAAAACTTTTTGACCCCTTTTTCCTCGTAGTTTTCCGGGGCCGAATAATAAAACACCGCAGCCTCAGCCATTTCCACAAAGGTCTTGGACCGGGGCTGCAGGGTTTGGATCACCCCGTGTAAAAACGGGTTGTCTTCGGCTGAAATCCCGTGTCCGCTCAAAAACCCAATCAGGTGAGGCGCCAGTTTTTCAGGCGGTGTGCTGCGGATATGCTCGGCATTTAACGCCAGGAGTTTTTCCGGGTTAAACACCCCGGCAGACCGGCCGATATGTTCGATATCAAATTTTTCAATAAGCTCTTCACGGGTAAAAAACTCCTGGTCTCCGTGGGACCAACCCAGGCGCACAAGGTAGTTGAGCAGGGCGTCGGGATAATAGCCCATATCCCGGTAGGCGGTCACGCTCATGGCCCCGTGCCGCTTGCTCAGCCGCGACTTGTCCGGGCCCAGCACCATGGGTACATGGCCAAAATCCGGCACCTCCGCGCCCAGGGCCCGGTAGAGCAGAATCTGCTTGGGAGTGTTGCTGATATGATCATCGCCGCGGATAATGGTGTTGATCCCCATGGAGATGTCATCGACCACCACGGCCAGGTTGTATATGGGCATGCCGTCGCTGCGGCGGATAATGAAATCATCAAGTTCGGCATTGGGAAAAACAATATGGCCCCGGATCTTGTCTTCCACCACGGTGTTTCCCATCCGGGGGGATTTAAAACGCACCACAGCCCCGGGTGTGGGCGGAAGATTTTTTTCCCGGCAGGTGCCGTCATATTTGGGCTTGCCACCGCTTTGAGCGGCCTGCTGCCGCATGGCCTCGATCTTTTCTTTGGAGCAGGTGCAGTAATAAGCACTGCCCGTGTCAATCAGGTGCTGAATATATTTTTCATATACATCCAGGCGCCGGGACTGATAAAAGGGGCCTTCATCCCAGTCAATGCCCAGCCACTCAAGGGCGTCGACAATGGCGTCCACATATTGCTGAGTGGATCTTTCCGCGTCCGTGTCCTCGAACCGGAGAACGAACCGTCCCCCGGTTTTCCGGGCGTAAAGCCAGTTAAAAAGGGCCGTGCGCGCGCCGCCGATATGCAAAAACCCCGTGGGGCTTGGCGGGAAACGGGTGATGATGGCTTCCATATACAAATCTGTCCTGTGGTTTACGGGTTACGGATTGCAAAGCTCAATAGCGTTATAAAAGAAAACTATTTAATTTAGCCGAAAATATGATAAAAATCAAGAATGGTTTTTTCCGCCCTGCAAAATCCCTTGACATGAAACAGATTTTACCCTATTGATTTTAAATGATCATTTACCGGCAGTTAATATATTTAATAAATTATTTCAAATAGTTGGGAGATTATTCAAATGGCAGTACCCAAACACAAGGTATCCAGGTCCAAGCGGGACAAGCGCAGAACCCACCAGAAAGCCCAGGCCCCGGCTTTAAGCCGTTGCACCCAGTGCGGGGAGACGGTCATGAGCCACCGGGCATGTCCGGAATGCGGCAATTACAAAGGCCGTACCGTTATTGAGACCGAAGCGTAAGGGGATCGGCGACTATGACAATCGAAGACAAGGTCAAAAAGCTCATTTCCGAAAAGCTTGAGGTGGACCCGGCTGACGTGGTACCCAAGGCATCATTAATTGATGATCTGGGGGCCGATTCCCTGGCCATCGTGGAAATGATCATGACCATGGAAGAACAGTTTGATATCGAGGTGCCCGACGAAGACGCCGAAAACTTGCGAACCGTGGAAGACGCCATCAACTACATCATTAAAAAAACCCAGTCGTAATCCCTCGGCAATATTGCCGGTTCGCCCTGTACGCACCCAAACCCAACCCAATCAAAAGGAAAACGAGGCCCAGGATGCTTCCCCTTGCCATCGGTTCTGACCACGCAGGCTACGAACTCAAGGAGATCGTAAAAAACTATTTGATTTCACTTGACTTTAAAGTCGATGACTTCGGAACGGACTCTGAACAGTCCGTGGATTATCCTGATTTCGGCGCCCGTGTGGCCGGCAAGGTGGACAGCGGCGAATATGAGCGCGCGATTCTGATCTGCGGCACCGGCATCGGCATGTCCATGGTGGCCAACCGGTTTGGCCATGTGCGCGCGGCATTGTGCAACGACCTGTTTTCCGCCATCATGAGCCGCCGTCACAACGACGCCAACATCCTGGTACTGGGCGGAAGGGTGATCGGCACTGAACTGGCCCGCGAGATTGTGCAAGCCTGGATTCAAACCCCTTTTGAGGGCGGGCGGCACAGCCAGCGGCTGGAAAAATTTTGTGGAGGAAACTGACCTTTGAGCGATATTACAGATAAGAATGCAACCGCCGATGATCTGTCCCTGAACCTGTCCATAGTCAAAAAAGCTGACCCGGAAATCGCAGAAGCCATTTCCCGGGAATATGACCGACAGAAAACCACCCTGGAGCTAATCGCCTCGGAAAACATTGTCAGCCCTGCGGTCATGAGCGCCCAGTCCAGCGTGCTGACAAACAAGTACGCCGAAGGATACCCGGACAAACGTTATTACGGCGGCTGTGAATATGTCGACATCGCTGAAACCAAGGCCATTGACCGGGCAAAGGAGCTGTTTGGCGCTGAATATGCCAACGTACAGCCCCATTCCGGCTCCCAGGCCAACATGGCCGTATTTTTCGCCCTTCTGGAACTCGGCGACACCATCCTGGCCATGGACCTTTCCCACGGCGGCCACCTGACCCACGGCGCTGCGGCCAGTTTCTCGGGGCGGTTTTACAAGTTTGCCCATTACGGTGTCACCAGGAAAGAAGGCACCATTGATTACGACCAGGTGGCGACCCTGGCTGAAAAGCACCGGCCCAAAATGATTATTGCCGGAGCCAGCGCGTATTCACGGACAATCGATTTCGAGGCTTTCGCCCGGATTGCCAAATCCGTTGGCGCCTGGTTCATGGTGGACATGGCCCACATTGCCGGGCTGGTGGCAACCGGCCATCACCCCTCGCCAGTGCCGCATGCCGACGTGGTCACATCCACCACTCACAAGACCCTGCGCGGCCCCAGGGGCGGGCTGATTCTGGCCAAAACCGATCTGGACAAGGTCTTAAACAAGGAAATTTTTCCCGGGATCCAGGGCGGACCCCTGATGCACGTGATTGCAGCCAAGGCCGTGGCCTTCAAACTGGCCGCAGGCGAGTCGTTCAAAGACTACCAGGCCGATGTGGTGGGCAACGCCCGTGCCCTTGCCTCCGTACTCCAGCAAAACGGAGTGGATCTGATTTCCGGGGGCACGGACAACCACATGATGCTCGCAGACCTGCGAAACCTTTCCATTACAGGCAAAAAAGCAGAGGAAGTCCTGGGCATGGCCGGCATTACCGTAAACAAGAACACCGTGCCCTTTGACACGGAAAGCCCCTTTGTCACCAGCGGCATCCGCATCGGCACCCCGGCGGTGACCACCCGGGGCATGAAAGAGGCGGAAATGCAAAAAATCGGGGCATTTATCCTTGACGTTCTTAAGCACCCCGATGACACAACCCGCATTGAGGGCATCCGGCAGCAAGTGCAGGAACTTTGCGCCGGGTTTCCGTTGTTTGCGCAAACCCCATAAAGGCGTGCATCGATTGTCCGCTGCCGAAATTTGTCAAAACCAGCGGTCCGGACGCCTTGCAATGAAAAGGCAAAACATTTATGACCCCAACCGGCCAGCGTCCTGCCTGGGATGATTATTTTATGGATATTGCCAATCTCGTGGCCCGGCGCTCCACCTGCCTTCGCCGGGCCGTGGGGGCGGTGCTGGTCAAGGAGCACCGGGTGCTGTCCACGGGGTACAACGGCGCGCCCGCCAAAATCAGGCACTGCGCCGAGGTGGGCTGCCTGCGTGAGAGCATGAACATCGAGTCCGGTCAGCGCCATGAATTGTGCCGCGGCATTCACGCGGAGCAAAATGCCATCATCCAGGCCGCCTATCACGGGGTGGCCATCCGCGGAGCAAGTCTTTACTGCACGAACCTGCCCTGTGCCATATGCACGAAAATGCTTATCAATGCCGGGCTCACCGAAATCTGTTACCAGGAAGGGTACGCGGATGAATTGTCCGCCGCCCTGCTCGAAGAAGCCGGGATCCGGCTGCGGCAGGTTAAAGGAGGCAGCTGATGCGATGCCCGTTTTGCGGTGAAAACGACAACAAGGTCATTGATTCACGGCTGAGCAAGGATGGAAACGCCATTCGCCGGCGGCGGGAATGTCTTTTGTGCGGGCGGCGGTTCACCACCTATGAAACCGTGGAGGAAATCCCGCTGATGATCATCAAAAAAGACAAGCGGCGGGAGGTGTTTAACCGGGACAAGGTCCGCTCCGGACTCAAACGGGCTTGCGAGAAGCGTGAAATCAGCATGAATGTCATTGAGGCCTTTATCGAAGAGCTTGAGCGCGACCTGCGGGAGGCCGAGGAAAAGGAAATCCCATCCCGGGTGATCGGAGAGAAAATCATGGCCCGCCTGCATGAACTCGACAAGGTGGCCTACGTGCGGTTTGCCTCGGTATACCAGGATTTTAAGGACGTCAACGACTTTGTCACCGAACTCAAAACCCTTCTGGACCAAAGATAACAACCATTTTGCAGCACACCAGAAAAACGGTTCCGCGGTCCATTTGCGGAGCCGTTCTTTTTTTCAAAAAATGATTATGTTTTATCTACCCAATAAGGATATTTTTGTAAAAGTCTGATTTTAGATGGTGCCGCGAATCCAATAACAGGTTTTGCCCATGGAACATCCGGATTATCATTACATGAAAACAGCCCTTGAGCTGGCTGAAAAAGGCGCCGGCCGCACGTCGCCAAATCCCATGGTCGGGGCGGTGATTGTACAGGACGGACAGATCATTGGCCGCGGGTGGCACGAAAGAGCCGGCGGCCCGCATGCCGAAGTAAACGCCATTGCCGATGCCGGCAGCCGCACCCGGGGCGCCACCATGTATGTCACCCTGGAGCCCTGCAACCACCAGGGCCGCACCCCGCCGTGCACAAGGGCCATCCTGGAGGCGGGCATCAGCCGGGTGGTCTGCGCCATGACCGATCCCAACCCGGAGGTGGCCGGCGGAGGCGACCGGTTTCTGGCTGATTGCGGGATAGACGTGGAAACCGGGATTTGCGAACCAGAGGCCCGCCGGCTCAATGAATTTTTTATCCATTACATTCAAACCCGGCGGCCCTTTGTGCTGCTCAAATGCGCAGCCACCCTGGACGGCAAAATCGCCACGCTCACCGGGGATGCCAAATGGGTCACAGGCCCGGCCGCCCGGGCCCGGGTGCACCAAATGCGCCACTGCTGCGATGCCATCCTGGTGGGAATCAACACGGTGACAGCCGACGATCCGAGCCTGACCACCCGCCTGGAAAACAGCACCGGCCGGGACCCGGTCCGGGTGATTTTGGACACACAGCTTTCCATGCCGGAAACCGCCAAAATGCTTTCTCAGCAATCCAATGCCCCCACCATGGTGGCCGCATCAGAAAACGCCGACCCCCAAAAGGCCGCCCGCCTGGAGCAGCAAGGCGCACAAATCCTGTATGTGCCGGAAAAACAGAACCGGGTGGACCTTGATTGCCTGATGGCAAAGCTCGGCCAGATGAACATCACCAGCCTGCTGGTGGAAGGCGGCAGCCGGGTTGCCGCCGCGTTTCTGCAAAATCGCCTGGTTGACAAAATCTGCTTTTTTTACGCCCCGAAGATTCTCGGGGGTGACGGCATGGGCATCTGCAGCGGGCCTGGGCCGCAGTTGATGTCCTCGGCGATTTCCGTAACAGACATGGAAACAGAGCAGATCGGAGACGACCTTCTGATTCAGGGCTATATCAAATGATTCAGGCTTGTTATTTAAAAATCCCCCCGAGCGGCAAAACATGTTTGCCATTTGCTTCAACTTGATATAAATAGAAAGTTTTAAGGTTTTAGCGTGTTAGGGTTAACACCTTTTTTAACAACAGGCAGAAAAATGTTTACCGGAATTATCGAAGGTCTGGGCACCCTGGCAAACAGCCAGCCTGCAGGAACCGGCCGGCGGCTGACCATTTCCGTCGATTTTGACCTGGACGGCACCCGCATCGGCGACAGCATTGCCGTCAACGGCGTATGCCTGACAGCGGTGGAAATTTCCGGAAACCGTTTTTCCGCGGATGTTTCCGCCGAGACCCTTTCCCGCAGCACCCTGGCCGAGGCCCGGGCCGACCAGAAAATGAACCTGGAGCGGGCCCTTCGCCTGTCCGACCGATTAGACGGCCACCTGGTATCCGGCCATATAGACGGCAGCGCACAGATCACGCATAAAAAAGACATGGGCGGGTCCATCGTATTTGGCTTTGCCGTATCCGAGCAAATCAGCCGGTATCTGATTGCCAAGGGATCAGTGGCTGTAGACGGCATAAGCCTGACAGTCAACACCTGCGCTGCAGGACGGTTTGAAATCGCGGTGATCCCCCATACGGCAAAAATCACCACCCTGGGGCTGAAAAACCCCGGCGACCGGGTCAATATTGAAACCGACCTGATTGGAAAATACGTGGAAAAATTCTTAAAGGGAGATGACCCCGACGATTCCCGGCAGGAAAAAATTGATATGACGTTTTTGGCAAAAACCGGCTTTCTTTAAACATCAGGGGATTGCAACCTGATTTCACGGGTTTTGCATCAAATAACAAATGGACACGAAATCCACCTGCCGTGTGAACCCCGGGCGGTTTTCGCGTTTCCATGAAATTTACGGAGTATAAAAATGGGACATTTATCGATTGAAGAAGCCATCAAGGAGATCCGGGACGGCAGAATGGTCATCCTGGTCGACGACGAGGACCGGGAAAACGAGGGCGATCTGACCATGGCCGCAGAGGCGGTCACGCCCGAGGCCATCAATTTCATGGCCAAATACGGCCGCGGCCTGGTCTGCCTTTCTTTAAACCCGGAAAAGGTGGAAGACCTGGGCCTTCCAATGATGGTGCAGCACAACACTTCACAGTTTGAAACCGGTTTTACGGTCTCCATTGAGGCAAAAAAAGGGGTCACCACGGGCATTTCCGCGGCAGACCGCGCCACGACCATCCAAACGGCCATTTCCGATGAAGCCGGCCCGGATGACCTGGTCATGCCCGGCCATGTATTCCCTCTTCGGGCCCGCCGGGGCGGGGTGATCGTGCGAACCGGGCAGACCGAGGGCTCGGTGGACCTGGCCCGGCTGGCCGGCATGAAACCCTCCGGGGTAATCTGTGAAATCATGGATGAAGACGGCACAATGGCCCGGATGCCGTCGCTGGAAAAATTCAGCGAAGAGCACGGCATCGGCATCTGCACCATTGCCGATTTGATCGAATACCGCATGCGCACCGAGTCCTTTGTGCGAAGCGTTGTGGAAACCGAGATTCCCACCAGTTTCGCCGGCAACTTCAGGGTCCGGGTGTATGAAAACGACGTGGATGATTTCCAGCACATCGCCCTGATAAAGGGTGACATTGACCCGGAAGCCCCCACCCTGGTACGGGTGCACTCAGAGTGCCTGACCGGTGATATTTTCGGCTCCATGCGATGTGACTGCGGCGAGCAGCTGCACAAGGCCATGGTCATGATGGAAAAGGAGGGATGCGGCGTACTGCTCTATGTTCGGCAGGAAGGCCGGGGCATCGGACTGGTCAACAAGCTCAAGGCCTACGTTCTCCAGGACCAGGGCTATGATACCGTTGAGGCCAATGAAAAGCTCGGATTCAAGGCTGACCTGCGCGATTACGGCATCGGGGCCCAGGTGCTGGCTGATCTCGGGGTGCGCAAAATGCGTTTGATCACCAACAATCCCAAGAAAATCGTGGGCCTGGAAGGCTACGGTTTAAGCGTGGTGGACCAGGTGCCCATTGAAACCGAGCCCAATGACTACAACCGTTGCTATCTGGAATGCAAACAGCTCAAGATGGGCCATTATTTAAGCGTTTCAGCAAAAGACAAAACCAAAGACCAGGGGAAAAAGGCTCATGCCTAAATTCATCGAAGCCAATCTGTTGGCCGAAGGCCGGCGCTTTGTCATTGTGGTCAGCCGTTTTAATGATTTTATCTCTGACAAACTGCTTTCCGGCGCATTGGACGCGCTGGTGCGCAGCGGCGCCAATGATGCAGACATCGAGGTTGTCAAGGTTCCCGGATCGTTTGAAATCCCCCTTATCGCCAAAAAACTGGCCGCTGGCGGCAAATATGATGCCGTTATCTGCCTGGGTGCCGTGATCCGGGGTTCCACTCCTCATTTCGACTATGTCAGCGCCGAGGTATCCAAGGGAATCGCCGCAGCCGGCATGGATACCGGGGTGCCGATTATTTTCGGCGTCATCACCACCGATACCATTGAACAGGCCATTGAACGGGCCGGCACCAAGGCCGGCAACAAGGGATGGGATGCGGCTGTTTCCGCCATTGAAATGGCCAATCTGGCCGATCTGATAAAGGCGTAACCCTTTTCTTATGAAAATTCGCCGGAAATCAAGAGAAATGGCACTTCAGGCATTGTTTTGCATGGACACCCTGGGAGACGATTCCGAGGAGATGATCCAGGAACTGTGTACGCTGCTGGAGCCCCAGGAAAAAGTGCGGCCCTTCGGACTGGAATTGGTGCGCGGGGTGGTGGCCAAAAAGGCGGAAATCGACGGCCGCCTGGCCGAAACGTCCAGCAACTGGAAACTGGCCCGGATGGATTACGTGGATCGCAACGTGATCCGCATCGCTGTTTATGAAATGCTTTTCTGCAACGACATTCCCGAAAAGGTAGCCATCAACGAAGCCATTGATATCGGCAAAAAATACGGAACAGAGAAATCCGGTGCGTTTATCAACGGAATTCTCGACAGCATCTGGCAACGATATGTCCACTGTAACTCAAAAAGGAGCCCTGAATGCGAAACAGACAAATCTTCCTGAAGCCGGAGGAAATTCCCCGGCAATGGTATAACATATTGGCGGATATCAAGATCAATCCCCCGCTTGGGCCGGACGGAAATCCCCTTTCCCCGGACCAGCTCGCTCCTGTTTTTCCCATGAACTTAATCGAGCAGGAAGTCAGCACAAAGCGGTGGATCGACATACCCGATGAGGTGATGGATGTGCTGTCCATCTGGCATCCCACACCCCTGGTGCGGGCCTACAACCTGGAAAAGGCCTTAGACACCCCGGCCCGGATCTATTTCAAAAACGAATCCGTGAGCCCGCCGGGCAGCCACAAGCCCAATACCGCCGTACCTCAGGCCTATTACAACAAGGAGTTCGGGATCAAAAAAATGACCACCGAAACCGGCGCCGGCCAGTGGGGAAGCGCCCTGTCCTTTGCCTGCTGCCAGTACGGCCTGGAATGCAAGGTCTTTATGGTGCGCATCAGCTTTGATCAAAAGCCCTACCGCAAGACCATGATGGCAGCATGGGGCGGCAACTGCGTGCCCAGCCCAAGCATGAGCACCAAGGCCGGTCGCGAAGCCCTTGAATTGAATCCCGACACCCCGGGGACCCTGGGCATTGCCATCAGCGAAGCCATCGAGGCGGCTGTGGCCGATGAAAGCGGCCAGACCCGATATTCCCTGGGCAGTGTGCTCAATCATGTCATGCTCCACCAGACCATCATCGGCCTGGAAGCCAAGCGGCAGCTGGAAAAAGTCAGTGAATATCCGGACGTGATTATCGGATGCGCCGGCGGGGGCAGCAATTTCGCAGGCCTGGCCTTTCCTTTTGCCTATGATAAGATTCATGGCAAAAATGTGGATATCTATCCGGTGGAACCGGCCGGATGTCCGACCCTGACCCAGGCGCCCTTTGTCTACGACCACGGAGACACGGCCAAGTACACCCCGCTTCTGCCCATGTACAGCCTGGGCCACACCTTTGTGCCGCCCCCGGTTCATTCCGGCGGCCTGCGCTACCACGGCATGGCCCCCACGGTGAGCCAGCTGGTGGACGAAGGTGTTTTCGAAGCCCGGTCCGTTACCCAAAGCAAAAGCTATGCCGCCGGAGTGCTGGCAGCCCGCACCGAAGGGATCATTCCCGCCCCGGAGAGCTGTCATGCCCTGGCCCTGGTGGTGGAAGAAGCCCAAAAGGCCAAAGAGGAAGGAAAAGAAAAGGTGATCCTGTTTAACTGGAGCGGACACGGGCTGCTTGACCTGGGCGCCTATGAGGCTTATTTTTCCGGTAACATCAAAGACATTGAGCTGTCCCAGAAAGATTTGCACGGATCTGAAAAAGTGTATGAGGATTATCCCAAACCCCAGCATTTAAAAAGCGTGTAGGTTATGTCCGATCCACAAAAAGACAATCTGGAGATCCGCTGCCCAAGGCTCGGCAGCATCATTCCGTTTCGCTACTGCTTAATCAGCGGTGCTGACAGCCTGCCCTGTTTCAAGATACTGGACTGCTGGTGGGAAATTTTTGACGTGGATGCTTATCTAAAGGAGAATCTTCCGGCTGAAACCTACAACAGCCTGGTCACGGAGCCGCCGAAACCCAAGGTTGCCGCTATCGTGGAAATCGCTGAACAAGCCAAAAGAAAAAAGCAAACAGGAGGTAGCCGTTGATCTTAAAAACCCTTGCCGTAGGCCCCATCATGGCCAACTGCTACATTATAGGGTGCGAGAACACCAAATCCGCAGCCGTGATTGATCCCGGAGAGGAAGCAGACCGAATCCTCAAGGAATTGGCCAAAGACAATCTGACCCTCAAATATATCATCAACACCCACGGTCATTTTGATCACGTGGGCGGCAATTATGATCTCAAAAAGGCCAGCGGTGCGGATATCGTGATTCACCCGGCAGACGAGGCCATGCTTGCCGATCTGGTCAGAACAGCCGCGGCCTTCGGCCTTTCCGCCCAAAACTCGCCGGCCCCGGACCGGACAGTGCAGGAAGGCGACACCATCTCATTTGGCGAAATCACCCTGAAGGTGCTCCACACCCCGGGTCATTCCCCTGGCGGCATCTCCCTGCACACGGACAACATGGTATTTGTGGGCGACACCCTTTTTGCCGGCTCCATCGGCCGCACCGACCTGCCCGGGGGGGACTTTCAGACCCTGATTTCCAGCATCAAAACCAAGCTGTTTCCTCTGGGCGATGACGTCAAGGTTTATACCGGCCATGAGCAGGCCACCACCATCGGCCAGGAAAAACGCGCCAACCCGTTTCTGCGGTAGATATTTCGCACCTGCTGATAAGCCAGCCTGGCGCCGGGTTTTAAAAGGCGCCAAGCTGGCACGGCTTGATCTTGATGCCAAGGGTTTCACAGGCACCGCTGATATCCATTTTGCGCAAACCCATATCCGCTGCAATGGCAAACGCCCTTTTGCACGGCAGGCGCCCGTTTTCCAGATTTTCGCCAATGGCCCGGCGCAGTGCGTCTGAAACTTCAGGCCGGGCCTTGACGATCTTTTTGTTCGGGCTGTAGCCAAACAGCCCCAGCTGGCATTTTACCAGGCGAAGCTTCATTTCATCGGCACACGCGCCAACGGCTGCCGGCAAGGTATTTAGCTGGTTTGCAATCTCAAAGGCCACGGAACAGGGCAGTTCGCCGTCTTTTGCGCGCTGTGCCGTCTGCTTGCGGAGCCGGGCGTCATCTTTTTCCATAAACCCTCTCTATTTCTATTTTCCCATATTTGACTTGAACTAAAATATCCCCTTTGTTAATCAATATCAAATATGCGGGGGTTTTCAACCCCCGATACCGGCAGCATCAGAAATAAACCGACACCAAACGGCCGCAATTCATGCCAACGACCATCAAACGAAAAACAACCCGGCAGATCCACGTGGGCAGTGTGCCGGTGGGGGGAGACGCCTCCATATCCGTGCAATCCATGACCAACACCCACACTGCGGATGTGGCTGCCACAGTGGCCCAAATCCGGGGTCTGGAAGAGGCCGGATGCGAAATTATCCGCGTGGCTGTTCCGGACATGGACGCAGCCCGGGCCATTTCCGAAATCCGCACGCAGATCACCATCCCCCTGATTGCCGATATCCACTTTGACTTCCGACTGGCGGTGGCTGCTGCTGCTGCCGGGGCCAACGCACTTCGCATCAACCCCGGCAACATCGGGGCCAAAGACAAAATCCGGGCAGTGGTGGCCGCGGCAAAAGACAGCGGGCTGTCCATCCGCGTGGGGGTCAATGCCGGATCTCTGGATAAAGACATTTATCAGACCCATGGCGGACCAACGCCTGCCGCCCTTGTGCAAAGCGCCCTGCGCCAGGTGGCCGTGCTCGCGGAAATGGATTTTCACGAAGTAAAGGTTTCTTTGAAATCCTCTGATGTGATGCAAACCATCGAGGCGTATGAACTTTTTTCCGATCAGTCTGATATCCCCCTGCACGTGGGGGTTACAGAGGCCGGCGGACTCTATGCCGGAATCGTCAAATCCGCCATGGGCATCGGCAGCATCCTGAGCCGGGGCATCGGCGACACCCTGCGGGTTTCTTTGACCCGGGATCCAACAGAAGAGGTCCGGGTGGGCTATGAGATCTTAAAAGCCCTGGACATCCGCCGTCGCGGCCCGGAAATCATCTCCTGCCCCACCTGCGGCAGATGCGAAATTGATCTGTTCTCCATTGCCGAAAGCGTGGAAAAGGCCCTTTTGTCCAGCCGGGCGCCCATCAGGGTGGCTGTCATGGGATGTGCGGTAAACGGACCCGGAGAGGCCCGGGAGGCTGATGTGGGCATTGCCGGCGGCCGGGGCACGGGCATTTTGTTTAAAAAAGGCAAAGTGGTCAAAAAATTTCCTGAAGACCGGCTGGTCCGGGAACTGCTGGCCGCAGTGCGGCAGCTGGAGGAAAACCACGAGCCATAAAACCGGCAGGTTTTGCATTGTCCCTTTTCATCTGAAACTTGATGGCGTCGTAAAAAGTCAATTTTGGGACGGCAAAGTAAAAAGTTCAAGATCAAGGCGCGCGAATCTCGAGGAATAAGGCGTACTTGTTCGTACGTCGAATGACGAGGGATGAAGCGCAACGCAGATATTGGATTTTTTACGAAGCCGTCAAACTTGAAACACTTTTCCCAGAGGTTTGAGAATGACGCAAAAAAACGACACCGCAATCCGCCCCACCCGGGCGGAAAATTATCCGGAATGGTACCAGCAGGTCATCCGGGCCTCAGACATGGCTGAACTATCCCCGGTGCGGGGCTGTATGGTAATCAAGCCGTGGGGGTACGCACTTTGGGAAAACATGGTGCGGGCCTTAGATGACATGTTTAAGGCCACGGGCGTGAGAAACGCTTATTTCCCCCTTTTTATTCCCATCTCCTTTCTGGAAAAGGAAGCCGAGCATGTGGAGGGATTTGCCAAGGAATGCGCGGTGGTCACCCACCACAAGCTGGAAAAGGACGAAAACAACCGCCTGGTGCCCGCAGGCAAACTCAACGAACCCCTGATCGTGCGGCCAACGTCTGAGACCATCATCGGCGACGCCTTTGCCCGGTGGATCAAAAGCTACCGGGATCTGCCCATGCTGCTCAATCAGTGGGCCAACGTTGTCCGGTGGGAAATGCGTACCCGGATTTTTCTGCGCACCAGCGAATTTCTCTGGCAGGAAGGCCATACCGTGCATGCCACAAAACAGGAAGCCATTGACCGCACTTATATGATGCTTAATGTATATAAACGGATGGCTGAAGAATACCTGGCCATACCGGTCATCACCGGGGAAAAATCCGTTGCGGAAAAATTTCCCGGCGCGGAGATCACCACCTGCATCGAGGCCATGATGCAGGACAAAAAGGCCCTGCAGGCGGGAACCTCCCATTTTCTCGGCCAGAACTTTGCCAGGGCCTCGGGCATCCGGTTTCAATCCGCCATGGAAACCGAAGAATACGGATGGACCACTTCCTGGGGCGTGTCCACCCGCATGATCGGCGGTCTGATCATGACCCACAGCGATGATAACGGCATAGTCCTGCCCCCTCGGGTGGCTTCTGCCCATGTGGTGCTGTTGCCGATTTTAAAGAAAAAGGAAACCAACGACAGCGTGATGGCATACACCCAGGCAATCGCCGGGCGACTGCGGCAGCAGAACTATCACGGCACGCCCCTGAGGGTGGAAATCGATGACCGCAACATCGGCGGCACCCGCAACTGGGACTGGATCAAAAAAGGCGTGCCCCTTCGTGTGGAAATCGGTCCCAAGGACATGGATGCAGACTCGGTGTTTGTTTCCAGGCGGGACCGGGAACGAAAAGACCGCTTTTCCATCCAAAAAGACGAATTTATCGGAAAAATCACGGAGATCCTTGATGAAATTCAGTCCGGATTATATGAAAAGGCGCTTTGTTTTTTAAAGGAAAACACGCGCGACATTGACGATCCAGATGAATTTAATGCGTTTTTCTCCCCGAAAAACCCGGAGGAGCCGGAAATTCACGGTGGGTTTGCCAGGTCGCACTGGTGCGGCCGCGCTGAATGTGAAAAAGCCGTCAAGGAACGGCTCAATGTCACCATCCGCTGCATTCCCTTTGACCGAAAAGAGCAATCCGGGGCCTGCATTCAGTGCGGGGAAGAAAGCCAGGGGCGGGTGGTGTTTGCAAAAGCCTATTAAAATATCCGGAAAGGTTTTGTCTCAGAAAAAATTATGATCCGCATTACCGATATACTCGATAAGCTCTACGATTATTACCCGGACGCGGATGTGGACATCATCGATCGTGCCTACATCTACTCCGCCCGAGTCCATGCCGGACAAATGCGCCTTTCCGGAGAGCCCTACCTGTCGCATCCCCTTGAAGTGGCCAGCCTGCTGGC
The DNA here is from genome assembly GCF_013761005.1 of Desulfosalsimonas propionicica. Taxonomy (NCBI): domain Bacteria; kingdom Pseudomonadati; phylum Thermodesulfobacteriota; class Desulfobacteria; order Desulfobacterales; family Desulfosalsimonadaceae; genus Desulfosalsimonas; species Desulfosalsimonas propionicica. Next base: position 704,365 of record NZ_JACDUS010000001.1, on the reverse strand, counting down.
CGACATGAAGCTGGATCCGGTGAGCATATCCGCGGGCCTGCTCCATGACGTGGTGGAAGACACCCATGCCACAATTGATGAAATTTATCACACATTCGGCAATGAAGTGGCCCATATCGTGGCCGGGGTCACCAAGATCAGCGCCCTTCCCTTCAGCACCGATCAGCAGCGACACGCGGAAAACATCCGGAAAATGATCCTGGCCATGGCCGATGACATCCGGGTGATTTTAATCAAGCTCGCTGACCGGCTCCACAACATCCGGACCCTGCATTATCACAAAAAGCCGGAAAAACAGCAGTCCATCGCCCAGGAAACCTTAGACATCTACGGCCCCATTGCCGGCCGCCTGGGCATTTACTGGCTGAAAAACGAGCTTGAGGAAACCGCGTTTTATTACGCCAATCCCGAGGAATACAGCCGAATTGACGGGCTGCTGAAAAAAAACCAGGAGGAACGCGCAAAATACGTTGCCACGGTCAAAACCCTTATTAAGGAGAAAATGTCTGAAGCCGGCATTTCGTGCCGGGTGCAGGGCCGGCACAAGCAATATTACAGCATATACCAGAAAATGGTCTCCCAGGAACTGGACTTTGAAGAGGTTTATGACATTATTGCCTTTCGCATCGTCGTGGAAAATGTCTCCCAGTGTTATGCAGCCCTGGGGCAAATCCATGCCAGGTGGAAGCCGATCCCCACGAAATTCAAGGATTATATCGCCGTTCCCAAGCCCAACATGTATCAGTCGCTGCACACCACAGTGATCGGCCCGTACGGGGAAAGAATGGAAATCCAGATCCGTTCCGAGCAGATGGATCACGTGGCCAATTTCGGCATTGCCGCGCACTGGAGCTACAAGGAGGGCAAAACCCAGGAGGATATCAATACGAAAAACACCTTTGCCTGGATTCACAATTTGGTGGAAAACCAGGAAAATTTCGGAAATCCGGAAGAATTTCTGGAAAACGTGCGAATCGATTTGTTTCCAGACGAGGTATTTGTGTTTACGCCCAACGGGGATGTGCGCTCGCTTCCAAAAGGGGCCACGCCCGTGGATTTTGCCTACATGATCCACACGGAGGTGGGCAGCGAGTGCACCGGCGCCAAGGTCAACGGACGGCTCGTACCCCTCCAGTACGAACTCAACACCGGCGATATCGTTGAAATTCTGACCACCAGGGGCCACCAGCCCAGCAAGGACTGGCTCAATTTCGTCAAAACCGTCAAGGCCAAGTCCCGTATCCGGCACTGGATCCGCAAACAGGAAAAGGAGCGCAGCCTCTCTCTGGGCCGGGAACTGTGCGAGAAGGCCTTTCGGAAATACAAACTCAATTTTTCAACCCTGGTCAAGTCCCGGGAGATGGAAAAAGTGGCAGAGGCCTTTAATTTCAAGTCCACAGAGGACCTGATCGCCAATGTGGGCATCGGAAAAATCACGCCCCTGCAGATCATCCGAAAGCTCGACCCCCAGTTTACCGAGAAAAAGGATTCAACCCTCATTGACAAGATCATGGGGCCCCGGGACCGAAAGCAGAAAGAAAAAACCGAAGGGGTGTCTGTCCACGGCCTGGATGACATTCTGATACGTTTCGGCAAATGCTGCCAGCCCGTGCCCGGAGACCCGATTACCGGGTATATCACCCACGGCGCCGGGGTGACCATTCACCGCAGCGGATGTGTCAATGCGTTGAAACTCAACCCGGACCGGCAAATCGACGTGGAATGGAATACAAACGACAATGGTGAGTTTCCGGTGTCCCTGAAGATCACCGCCTCGGACCGCATGGGGCTGCTGGCGGAAATCTCGACTGAAATCAGCAAGGCGGCCGCCAATATTTATGATGTCCGCCTTGAAAACAGAGGCAACAAGTCGATTTACGGAAAATTTACCATCATGGTAAAAGACCGCGGACACCTGGATAGCGTGATCTCCCGGCTGAAAAAAATCCAGGCCGTGCAGGAGGTCAAGCGTCTGTAAAAACAGGGTATCCGGAAAATGAGATTACGGGGCTTTGACCACCAGACCGGATTTAATGCACTGGGTGCACACGGTGATTTTTTTCACGCTGCCGTTCTGCACTGCGCGCACCCGCTGCAGGTTGGGATTAAACCGCCGTTTGGTGACATTATGGGCATGGCTGACATTACATCCCACCATGGCTTTTTTGCCGCATATACTACACATCGTAGACATATCAGAAATCTCCTTCACACAATCAGGACACAGGTTCACATAAAAATCTAATTATATGCCGCAAAAATTTGGATTTGTAAAGCATTTTTTCAGCTTTCGGATCAAGCGGAAAATCGGTCAATTAACCCCTTCCCATCCGACTTCAATGGGCGGCAGCTGCACCCAGCCATCCATGGTTGGCGTCTGTCCGGGTGCGTCGCCGGGCAGATGCCGGCTGCAGCGGTCCATGTACCTTCTGGCTTTGTCGGTATATGCCGTCACTTGCGGATACTGGGTGACCACGGTTTCAAACCGGTTCATGGCCGCCAGGTATTGTTCGGACTTAAAATAAAACTCGCCCACGTAGAATTCATGGCCTGCCAGATTCCTGCGGCATTTTTCAATCTTTTCCCCGGCGTCGCGCGCCCACTGACTGTCCGGAAACCTGGACTGAAGCCGCAGAAACACCTCAAGGGCATTGCGGGTCGGCACCTGGGTCCGGTCAATACTTCGCAGCCGCTCATAATGGCACATTCCCATCTGGTAGGTGGCATACGGGATCTGCGCATCATTGGGATGCAGCTGTTCGTACTGCTGATAAGCCTGCAGGGCCTGATCGTATTGTCCAAGATGAAAATGAGCGTCGGCAATGCGCAGCTTGGCTTCCTTGGCATGCGGGCTGTACGGATACCAATCCCGCAGCCGTTCATAGGATTTCAGGGCCTTGTCATATTTTTCCGCCTCAAATGACGCCGCCCCTTCCTCAGCGAGCTCGCCCGCTGACTTCTCCTCCTTTTTTCCGAACCACCCCGCACACCCTGACGCACACAGGGCAAGCACTAAAGCCAACACGAGAATCCGGATTCCCGGACGCTGCACAGCGCCCGGGCCCGATTCAATCTTATTTTGCCGCATGTTATATTATTCCGGTTTACACTCTGAATCTATAGAACGCTTTTGATCGTATCCTCAAGCTTGGCCTTCTGGACCATGCCAACGACCTGCTCGACGTTTTTGCCGCCCTTGAACAGAATCAATGTGGGAATGGCGCGGATACCATAATTGCTGGGCGTTGCAGGATTGTCATCCACGTTGCATTTCAGAAATTTAACCTTGCCTTCGTAGTCCTTGCTCAGTTCCTCGACCACGGGCCCGATGGCCTTGCAGGGACCGCACCACGGGGCCCAGAAATCCACGAGAACGGGGATATCCGAATTCAATACTTCCTTTTCAAAGGTCTCGTCGCTGACTTCTTTAACGTTTTCCGCCATTTTCATTCCTTCCTGAAAAAAATTTCGTGTTTGCGGTTTCTCATTAGGCTATTACGGATTAACCGTATTCACAAGTGAAAACCGCAGTCTTTATACCTACTACATGCATGCCTTCAATGTCAAGATAACCATCCAGACATTTTTTTCAAAAATTAAATAACCAGGGGGACATTTCTGCATTGCCCCGGCAGCCGTCTTTATCAGAAAATCATTGACGTGCTTTTCTTTAAAGGCTAATATTTTTAGGTTATACTTCTGAAAACAGAAGCTGTGGAATCAAGAAGAAAGGCGGGCGTGACCAAAGCATTGCGGGTCTCCTGCCGAATATATTGTCATTTTTTTTAAAAATTCAGGGACAGTAATCATGGTTGAACTCGACTTTGACAAGGGCGGCGGGCTGCTGCCGGCCATTGCCCAGGATGCGGAAACCGGCGAAGTGCTCATGCTGGCCTACATGAACCGCGCGGCATGGGAAAATACCATCAAAACCGGCGTGGCCACTTATTACAGCCGTTCCAGGGACAAACTGTGGGTCAAGGGCGAAACCTCGGGCCACACACAGCAGGTTCGGGAGCTGCGCTTTGACTGCGATGCCGACACCATCCTGCTCAAGGTGGTACAGCTTGGCGGCGCGGCCTGCCATAAAGGCTATAAATCCTGTTTTTACCGGAAAGTGGAAAATAACGAAGCTGTGATTACAGATGAACCGATATTTGATCCAGACGAGGTGTATAAAAAATGAGTGACAAACTCAAGCTCGGCATTCCCAAGGGAAGCCTGCAGAAATCGACCATTGAACTATTCCGCCGCTCCGGGTGGAAGATCAACGTCAACGGCCGGAGCTATTTTCCGGATGTCAACGACCCATACATGGAGTGCACGCTCTGCCGCGCCCAGGAAATGTCGGTGTACGTGGCAAACGGCACCCTGGATGCGGGCCTGACCGGCAAGGACTGGATTGCGGAAAACAACTCGGATATCCAGGTTGTATCAGACCTGGTCTACTCCAAGGTCAGCGCAAGGCCGGCGCGCTGGGTGGTTGCGGTTGCCAGCGATTCAGAGGTCAAATCCATCGAAGATCTTTCCGGGAAAAAAGTGGCCACCGAACTGGTGGGCTATACCCGGCGCTATTTCGCGGACAAAAATATTGACGTAAAAATCGAGTACTCCTGGGGTGCCACAGAAGCCAAGGTGGTCTCCGGACTGGCTGACGCCATCGTGGAAATCACGGAAACCGAAAGCACCATCCGCGCCCACGGGCTCAAGGTCATCCACGAGATGATGCAGACCAACACCCAGCTCATTGCCAATCACGATGCATGGAAAGATTCGGACAAAAAAAAGAAAATCGAGCAGGTGGCCCTTTTGCTCAAGGGCGCTTTGGCTGCCGAGAAACTGGTGGGCCTGAAAATGAACGCGCCCGAGGAAAAGCTCGACAGCATTGTCTCGCTTCTGCCGAGCTTAAACGCCCCCACCATTGCCAAGCTTTATCACAGCCAGTGGTACTCGGTGGAAACCGTTGTCAGCTCGGATACGGTCCGGGACCTGATCCCGGTGCTGCTGGACAACGGGGCCGAGGGCATCATCGAGTACCCATTGAACAAGGTTATCTGAGACCGGATTTGAAAATTATTTCCGCCGAATTTGAAACCAGCGCTGCAAAACCCGGGCAGTACCCGGAGGCCGTTTTGCCGGAAATCGCCTTTGCAGGCCGCTCCAACGTGGGCAAATCCAGTCTCATCAATACCCTGCTAAACCGCAGGCACCTGGTGAAAACCAGCTCCACGCCCGGCAAAACGCGCCTGATCAATTTTTTTGTCATCAACAACGCCTTTTATTTCGTTGATCTGCCCGGTTACGGATACGCCCGGGTTTCTCAAAAGGAGCGCAAAAAATGGGGCCCCATGGTGGAAACCTATCTTCGTTCCCGGTCCACCTTAAGGGCCGTGGTCCTGCTCCAGGATATCCGGCGCATGCCGGGAACTGAGGAAATCCAGCTGATAGAGTTTCTCGAACACCTCCATCTGCCGGTGCTGGTAATTCTCACCAAGGCGGACAAATTCTCAAAAAGCAAGCAGGCCGCACAGGCCCGGCAGATCCGCGGGCACCTGAAGCTAAAGGAAAACGAAACAGTGCTGTTCTCCGCCAAAACCCGCCAGGGCACAGATGAAATCCACGAAATAATCGGGGGACTGCTCATGGAAGCCCCCACAGACGGCCAGACATTATGAATTTTTCATCCAGTAACACGCAAGACGATTTTCACTCCGGTTTTGCCGCCATTACCGGCGCGCCCAACGCCGGCAAATCCACGCTGTTAAACGCCATGATCGGCGAGAAGATCTCCATTACCTCGCCCAAACCCCAGACCACGAGAAACCGCATTGCCGGCATTGTACACGGCACCGGCTATCAGATCGTATTTCTCGATACCCCCGGGGTGCACAAAAGCGATAAGCTGTTTAACCGCAAAATCGTGGACGTGGCCCTGTCTGCAATGGATGAAGTGGACCTGATCCTGATGATCGCTGATGCGTCTGATCCAAGTCCTGCATCCGAGTCTCTGCTCGTGGACAAAATTGGAGAGAAAAAACCGCTTCCTGCCGTTCTGGCCCTAAACAAAGTCGATCTGGTGGACAAGCCCCTGCTGCTTGAACAAATCCAAAAATGGGCAGCTCTGGATATATTTTCTGAAATCGTGCCCATTTCCGCCAAAACCGGGCTCCAGGTGCCGCAGTTGATGGCGGCCATGGCCGGCCATCTGCCCCCCGGCCCGCCCTATTACCCGGAAGACGCACTCACCGACGCACCCGAGCGGTTTATCGTGGCCGAGATGATCCGGGAAAAGGTTTTTGCCCACACCGGCCAGGAAATCCCCTATTCCACGGCCGTGACCATTGAACGGTTTGCCGGGGATGAAAAAAAGGATATGGTGCGAATTCATGCGGCCATCCACGTGGAGCGCGACTCCCAGAAAGGTATTGTCATCGGCAATCGCGGCCGGATGCTGAAAACCATCGGCTCAGAGGCGCGCAAAGACATTGAAAGCCTTCTGGGTACCCGGGTGTTTCTGGAACTGTTTGTCCGGGTGGAAAAAGACTGGAGCAAAAAGCCCGGGTCCATCCGCAAACTCGGTTACTAAAGATGCTTTTGTCCTTTCATCCCTGCTACGTTGGAGACGAAAACCGGCTTTGCGCCGGCCGTGATCCGGATGATGACGACAGAGCCAGGATGCGGGCTGCAGAAGCCGTAATCCTGCCCCAGGGATGCCGCAAAACCCTGTTTGATGCGGCTGTAAGCTCTTGCCCCCGGGTCTTTCCGGATTACACGGCCCGGTTTGCCTGGCCCGAGAAAACCGGCCAGAGCCGGATGTTTGCCCATTACAACGCCCCCCGCCCGGTTACTGCGGCTTTTGACTGCCTTGCCGACTTTAACCGCCAGTATAACAGTGACCCCGCCGAAGCCGGTTTTGCATTTCCTTTTGTGTTCAAGTACAACGGCTCCGGGGAAGGCGCCAATGTCTGGCTTGCCGACACCCCGAATACACTTGCCCGGCTTCTGAGTCGTTCAGCGGACTGGGAGAAAACCGGGCAATTCGGGTTTTTGCTCCAGCAATACATTGAAACCCGCGGCCGCTGCCTGCGGGTGGTGGTGGTGGGAAACACGCTGGTGTCCTACTGGCGGATCCAGCCCGACAATACCGGGTTCCAGGCATCTGCGGCACGCGGCGGCAGGATCGATCACACGGCAGACCCCGGCCGCAGGACGGCGGCCGAAGAGCAGGTTTTGCACTTATGCCGCCAGACCGACATCAACCTTGCCGGATTTGATTTAATCTTTTCGGAGAATCCGGCCCCAAACGAAGCTGACACTCCCCTTCTGCTGGAGGTCAATTATTTTTTCGGCAGAACGGGCCTGGGCGGATCTGAGGCGTTTTACCGGCTGTTGTGCGCAGAAATTGACAACTGGATTGAGCAGGCATAGAGCGGCAATGTATATTCCGGAAGAAGAAGAAATTCGCAGGGAAAAGGCAAAGGCCCGCGAGCTGCGGGCCTCTCAGTGGTGGAAGCGCAAATGCGCCAGGGGCATCTGCCATTGGTGCGGCAAGACCGTGGCCCCCGGGGACCTGACCATGGATCACGTGCTGCCCCTGGCGCGGGGGGGAAAAACCACCAAAAACAACGTGGTACCTTGCTGCAAGGAGTGCAACATCCGGAAAAAAAGCAGGATGCCCACCCATTGGGACAATCTTTGACCGACGGCAGCGCCCCTCGAAAGCTTACCGGAAGTCGCCCAGAGGCCGGTTGAACGTGTACATGGCCGGCGGCACCATAAGGTTATCAAAGGCCTCGCCGGTGTTTCCGCCCCAGGCTGAAAACGGAAGCGACACCACAAAGGTGGCGGTGCCAAAAATCAGGGAAACAAATCCCAGGGGTCTTGCGGCAAACATATCCACCACCATTGTGGCACCGCTGGGCTCCCCGGAATTGACGGAATAATCTTCCGCCATTGCCGACTGTGCCAGGGGGCCGGCCAAAAATGCCGCCACTGCCACCACTAAAACCAACCGCTTGACATAATGCATGGAAACCTCCTTATGGCCCTGAACTTGACATCCTGAATGATTGGTTTATAAAGAAAGAATCGTATATAAAGATAATATATGCCATTTTACAGGCAACAGTCAATTTTTTTGTAAAAAAATTCAGAATTGATGGTTTCGTAAAAGTCGATTTTTTCGCTCCATGATCCTTTTGCGCGCGGTTTCATTTGTCTGCTTTGTCAGACACCCCAACACAGCCCCAGGATGGATATGCTCCGGGAAATTGCAATTAAAAATTTTGCCATTATCGATGATCTTCGAATCCGTTTTGACCATGGCATGACCGTTTTAAGCGGCGAGACCGGGGCCGGCAAATCAATCATCATCCAGGCCTTAAACCTGCTGCTGGGCAGCCGGGCGGATGCTTCCATGATCCGCACCGGCGCGGAATCCGCAGAGCTTGAAGCCTTGTTTGACATGGATACCCGCGGCCCGGCCGCAGCCGCCCTGGCTGAGCAGGGTCACGAGCCCGGAGAGGAACTGGTGATCCGGCGAATATTGTCCAGAAACGACCGGCACAGGGTTTACATCAACGGCCGACTGGCCACCATGAGCCTGCTGGCCCGGGTCACGGAAAACCTGGCCGGCATTTCCGGCCAGCACGAGCACCAGCGACTGCTCCGGGAATCCGAACATCTGCGCATCCTTGACCAGCTTGCCGGCCTGGACGACCTGCAGCAGTCTCTTGCCGCCTGCTACCATGAAATCACCCCCATGATCCGAAAGCTTGAAGAACTTCAGGCAAAGCGCAAACAACAGGCCGAACGCATGGAGCTCATTTCCTTCCAGCAGCAGGAGATCGAGGCCGCAGACCTCGCCCCGGGCGAGGAAGAAGAACTCAGAGAGCAGCTGGCCCGGCTGAAAAACGCGGAAAATCTGTTTCAGACCGCCGGCCAGGGGGTGGAAGAACTCTATGACCGCGACGGTGCGGTGGCTGAGCGGTTAAAAACCCTGCAAAAAGAACTGGAAAAAGCTGCTGCCATTGACTCCCGCCTCTTCGAGCCCGCGGAAGCCGTGGCGGACGCGGCCCTGCGTTTAGAGGACACAGCAGAATTTCTTCGGCAGTACACAGACGGCATCGAATTTGACCCCGGCCGCATGGAGGAAATTGAAGCCCGCCTCGACACCATCAACAAGCTCAAGCGAAAGTACGGCGATTCCGTGGAAGAAATCCTGGAAACCCTGGCGGCGCTTGAAGACCAGCAATCTGAAATTGAAGGCGTTGAAGAGCAAATCTCCCAAACCAAATCCCGCCTGGCAGAGCTGCACCAGCGGCTGGCCGAGCTGGCCCGGCGGTTGACAGAGAAACGAAAAACCGCGGCAGAAAAGCTCGGCCGGAAAATGGATGCACAACTCAGGGCGTTGAAAATGGCCGACACCCGATTCCGGGTCGATTTCCAGCCCGCCCCGGCTCAGGCCGAGACACCGCAATGGCTGTGGGTGGACGATTTCGCGGTATCGGAAAAAGGCGCAGAACAGGCCAGATTCATGATCGCCCCCAACGTGGGCGAAGATTTAAAACCCCTTTCCAGGATCGCTTCCGGCGGTGAGCTGTCAAGAATCATTCTGGCCCTAAAGGCGCTGCTGGCTGACACGGAACCTGTTGAAACCATTGTTTTTGACGAGGTGGATGCAGGCATCGGCGGAGAAGTCGCCGAAGTGGTTGGCCGGAAGCTGGCAGACCTGGCGAACCGCAACCAGGTGATCTGTATTACCCACCTGGCCCAGATCGCCCGCTTCGGCGATCATCACTACCGGATCACAAAGACGGTGGCCGACGGCCGCACCACCACCTGCATCCAGCCGCTTGATCCGTCAGACCGCATCGAGGAAACCGCCCGGATGATCAGCGGGCAGGCCATTACCGACACCACCCGGGCCCATGCCGCGGAAATGCTCAAATCCGGCCGCCGGACCAGCGAGTCCTCCGGCTAAAATCACTCCGGACCAAAATTGATGGTTTCGTAAAAAGCTACCAATTAAAAACTTGACGCTTTTTAAGCATTTGAAGTATATTTTGTTATTTTTCGTGTGGTCCCCTGATGCTGCAGACAAATCACCGGCATCCATTTTCAGGCACAGACCCAAATACCAATGAATCCAGAAACAATCACGGGGTGGAAGCAATGACGGAATATGCAACCCTGACCATCAACGGTCAAACCATAGAGCTGCCGATCATAGAGGGAACCGAGGGCGAACGGGCCGTGGACATCCGCCGGCTGCGTGCGGAAACCGGCTATATCAGCTTTGACCCGGGGTTTGCCAACACGGGCAGCTGCAAAAGCACCATCACTTACATGGACGGGGAAAAAGGCATTTTGCGGTACCGGGGAATTCCCATCGAGGAACTGGCCGAGCATTCCTCGTTTGTAGAGACCTCCTATCTGCTGATAAACGGCGAACTGCCCACCCGCGAGCAGTTAAACCGCACCAGCGTCCAGTTAAACGACCATTCCCTGGTCCACGAGGACATGCAGAACTTTTACCAGAATTTTCCCAGGGCTTCGCATCCCATGGGGATTTTATCAGCCATGGTCAACGCCCTGAGAAGTTTTTACCCGGAACTGCTGTATACAGACGAGGGATTTGAGGAAACATTTCTGCGGCTTTTGTCCAAGGTGCGCACCATGGCGTCCATGGCCCACAAAATCTCCCGGGGCCACAAAGTGGAATATCCCCGGCCGGATTACACCTATTGCGCCAATTTCCTGCACATGATGTTCAACACCCCGGTCAAGCCCTATATCGCAAGAAAGGAACTGGTCAAGGCGCTCAATGTCTTCTGGATTCTACACGCAGACCATGAACAAAACTGCTCCACCTCGGTGGTGCGAAGCGTTGGCAGCGCCCGGACCAACATTTATGCATCGCTTTCCGCAGGGGTTTCCGCTCTCTGGGGAGCACTGCACGGCGGGGCCAACCAGGCCGTGATCCAGATGCTCACCGATATTCACGAGCAGGGGGTGTCGGTGCAGGACGTGGTCCGCCGGGCAAAGGACAAAAACGACCCGTTCCGGCTTATGGGATTCGGCCACCGGGTTTACAAGACCTATGACCCCCGGGCCAGGATCCTGAAAAAATACGTCGATGAGGTGCTCAACCGGCTCAAACTCCAGGACCCCCTGCTCGACATCGCCCTGGAACTCGAGGAAGTGGCGCTGAGCGATTCCTATTTTGTGGACTACAACCTGTATCCCAACGTGGATTTCTACAGCGGTATCCTGCTCAAGGCCATGCAGATTCCCACCAACATGTTCACGGTGATGTTTGCCATCGGCCGGCTGCCGGGCTGGATCGCCCAGTGGCAGGAAAACCTGATTGACCCGGAACAGCGCCTGACCCGGCCCAGACAGATCTATATCGGAAGCAACACCCGCCCCTACATCCCCATAGACGAACGGCAAAAGGCATAAACATGCCTGCGGCCATCCGACAGATCAGTTGCCGGATGGCCGCAGTGGCCGGCTGCTATTTTGAAAGCTTTTCACGAAGCTGTCCATATTCATGCATGGCCCCAAGGGCCCGGGCCGCCCGGTTGGGTCCGGGCAGCACAGGCGCGCCGGCTTCGTAGAGCTTTTGGATAAAATCGCTTTCCGCTGAATAATAGGAATAACCGATCCAGGGCTTTTTTGCATTGCGCATGGAATCAGCCAGCTGGCGGCTCTGATCGCTGATAAACTGCGCGGCAAGGGTTTTGGCCTCTTCCATGGACACGCCCGTTGTTTCGGCCACCATCAGCACCATGCGCCGGGGCATCATCATGTATACCATCAGGGCATCCACGTTGTTGTCCTGAAGCAAAACATTGGGAATGTCCACGAAATAATCCAGGTTCCGCTTGGTAAAGGTCAGGTCCACGGGATTGTTCATGCTGCCCGTGCTGGGAATGTATTCGGCCAGTTTTTCCCGGGTCTGGTCCTCAATGGAAGGAAGCTCCAGGCCATTTCTTGCGCATGCATCCGCGGCCACCGCACCCGGGCCGCCGGAATGGGTCTGGATGACCACCCGGTTGCCCCGGGGAAGGGCTGTTGTGCCCAGACACCAGCAAATATCAAACATTTCCTCGATGGAATGGGCCCGGATCACCCCGCTTTGCCGGAACACCCCGTCATATACCCGGTCTGCACCGGCCAGGGCCCCGGTGTGCGACAGTCCGGCCCGGCCGCCGGCCTCGGTGCCGCCCACGTAATAAGCCACAACCGGCTTGTGCGGGACAATCTTTCTGGCCGCATCAATAAATTCCCGGCCCCTCCGGATACTTTCGATATACAAAGCAATCACCCGGGTGTCCGGGCATTTTGCCAAATACTCCAGGCAGTCGACAATATCGACACTGGCCTCGTTTCCCACGCTGAACCCGGTGGAAAACCCCAGGTTATATCGGCCCAGATAATCAAACATCTGGGTGATAAAGCTGCCGCTCTGGGAGGCCATGCCGATAAATCCAGGCGGATGGTCGCAGGGCAGAAATGTGGCATTGAACTTGAAATGGGTGTTGACCGCCCCGATGCAGTTGGGCCCGAGAAAACGCATGTTGTGGCGGGCTGCGGCCTCATTTAACTGCTTTTCCAGTGCGGCGCCCTCCGGGCCCACTTCCCTGAATCCGCCGGAAACCACAATGGCATGCCCGATTCCTTTTTGCCCGCAGGCCTCCATCACCTCCGGCACCACCGGGGTGGGCAGCACAATGATGGCCAGATCCGGAGTTTCCGGGAGATCGAGCACCGACGAATATGCCTTGTGTCCCTGTACAGTCTCCTCCCTGGGGTGAACGGGATAGATGGGGCCATCATAGCCCATCTGCTTAATCGAGGATAAAATCCCGGTGCCCATGGCGGTAAACTTGTTGGAAGCCCCGAAAATGGCAATGCTTCGCGGGTTGGCAATCCGGTATAACGGAGAATCCTCAATTCGGTCAGTCATGGCTGCTTTCCTTTAACACCACGAGCGCGTCAACAGCCTTCAGGCCGCCCTCGGGTGTGATAATCAATGGGTTGATGTCAATTTCTGCGATATTTTCCTGCTCCAGTCCAATCCGGCCCAGGGCGCACAGATTTTTGGCCAGCTGATCCATGTCGGCTGAAGCCTCGCCCCGAAACGCATCAAAGACCTTTCCGGCGCGAAGCTCTGCAGCCATATCTCTGGCTTCGGCCTCGTCAAACGGGGCGATCCGGAAGGCCGTGTCGTTTATCACCTCGGTAAGAACGCCGCCCAGCCCCAGCATCACGCACGGCCCGAACTGCGGCTCCCTGTGCAGGCCCAGCACCAGTTCCCGCTTGCCGGAAACCATTTCCTGGACCAGCACGGCTTCAAAACCGGCACCCAGTTTATTGGCAATGGCATCAAAGGCATCTGCCACTCCCTGCTCGTCTGCGATATTGACAAACACCACTCCGGATTCGGTCTTGTGCATGAGTTCGGCGCCCGAGCCCTTGACAACAACCGGAAACCCGATCTGCCGGGCGGCTTCAACGGCCATGTCCCGGTCTGATGCCAGTTGCTCCCGGGTAACGGCAATGCCGCAGTCAGAGAGCAGCCGCTTTGCGTCATATTCGGAAAGGGCCCGCCGGCCGGCGGCCAGGGCCTGATCAATGATTTCCATGGCTGAATCTTCCTTGTCTTGTTTATGCGGGTTCATACAAAATCACCGGCTCTTGCTGTGGCCGTTGGATGCGCTTTTGTATTTCCAAATACCGCAGGTGGGAAATAGCCTCTCCGGTGGCAAACCATTTCTGGGCCACCGGGAAATCCGCCCAGCTTTTGGCGGTCAAATCCCAGCTCATCTGCGAGGCCACCTCAAAGGCGTTTTGGGGGCCGGCCTTGTCCAGTATCTCCAGCACCTCCTCCAGACGCCGGCTGTGATGGGCCTTTAATTCGTCAATGCGTTCAGCAAACCGCTCAAAAAGGTGCCTGTGGCCCGGCAGGGCGCAGCTGACCTCAAGATCGCGGACCTTGTCAAGACTGTCCAGATAATCGCCCAGGGGATCGTCTGTATCTGACCAGCACTGGATATTGGGGGTAATGTTGTAGAGCACGTGGTCGCCTGCAATAAAAATCTTTTTCTCCGGCTCATATAAACAGGTATGGCCCTTTGTATGGCCCGGGGTCTGGATGCAGGTAAAAGCGTAATCGCCCACGGTGAGCGGCTGGCCGTCTTCGATCAGGTTCATAAACGGCATCCAGCCGGTGCCGTACTTAAAGCCCGGGTGCTGGTTCAAGGCGTTTCTCAGCTCCTGTTCGGGAAATCCGCTCTGGCCGCCATAGGCAATCATGGGCTCAAAGCCCTGCCAGTTTTCAATGAGTTCACTGTCGGGACGGTTGAAATAAATCCGGGTATTTTCACCGGCAAGCTCGGGCACCAGCCCGAAATGATCCGCATGCAGATGGGTGATAAAAAGATCAATGGAATCCAGGGCAACGCCGATTTCATCCAGGCCCTCGAGCATGGCCCTTTTGCACACATCCCGGTTTAAACCGGTGTCAATGACAAGATTTCGGTCCCCGCCTTTGATCACATACGAATTTAAATATTTCAGCGGACTTTCGGGCAGCGGGATGTGAATACGATAAAGCCCGGGATACAACTGCTCGGCCATTTGGGGTTTCCTTTTTTGGGGTACGGAAATAAAACGAACGCTCACTCGTTTTTTTGTGAAAACCCATTTTACTCCTTAAAAAATATTTTTCAAGCCCTAAGACAAACCCGGTTTGCTGCATGCCTGCAGACCGGAAAATCCCCGGTGTCTGTAATCGGTTTCATTTCCGGCAGGACAGTTGAAAAACAGCCGGTAATCTTGATTTGTTTATTCCAGGGTCAGGGTATAGACATCCAGTTCGTCCGCATCCGGGGAAAACGGACCCAACAGCATAGCGCCGGGCTGCCCCTTGACCCGAACGTAGACCGATTCGGTCTCTGACACTGTGTTTTGGGCCGCCCAGGCGCTAAACTCCCGATCTCCCAGGGCAAGGGTCATATCCCGCACAGGATATTCCAGGATGGATTTTTCCGGGATTTCACCGGCCGGCCCGATGCCCATGGCGTCTATTGCGGCCCCGTTGCCGCCGGCACCCACAATGACGCCCGCCCATGTGCCCGCAGCCGGCCCGGCCTCAATCCACAGGCCGATTTTGGGCATGGCATGGACGTTTAACCGGTATTGCGCTGCAAGGGGTTTTAAGGGGAGGTTGGCTTTGGCTGTGATTTTGGCGCCCAGCGCCGGGTTGTCCGGAGAAAATACCTGAGCGCCGGCAAGGGGGGTGGGCAGTTTTTCCCCGAGGCCTTCCGGATCATCAGTGAGGATCATAACCGGGAACCAAGCGGCCTTCTGCGCCTGCACGGACAGGGCCAGCAATGACAGGCCCCGGAGCACAGAAGGCGTGAAATCGCCGTTATCGCCCACAATCAGCCAAAGGCCGTTTGTTTTTGCCGCAACTTCCGAAACAGCCCCGGCCCATTGCATGTTTTCCGGATCATCTTTCCAGAAATGACCCGATACCCCCAGTCCGTATCCGGATACCATCTTGTATACCGCCTGTGCTGCGGCTTCATCTTTTTTGATCATGCTGATCCAGACCGATTTGCTCATGATTTCTCCTTATTTTCCATAAATGTCCGGAGCGGTTTTGACTGTGCCGATGATGTCCCGTTACAGGCAACCGCGAGCAACCGGCGGCTCATCGGACTTTTTTGCAGAAGAGCACCACATTGGCGCCGTCTTTTCGCTGATAATCCAGATGATCGGCGAGTTCCCGGACCAGAAAAACGCCAAGGCCGCCAACGGGGCGGTCTTCAATGTCCCGGGTCAAATCGGGTTCCGCGGCTGAAAGCGGATCAAAAGGCTTTCCCTTGTCAGCAATGCGCATGCAGAAGGTCTGCCGATCGGCCATGCCGCATTGCAGATCGATGCCCCCGTCCTCACCGGTACCCGCGTAGGCGTAGTGGATCACATTGACCAGAAGTTCTTCGGCCACCAGGCTGAGCTTGCGGATCAGAGCATCTTCGAGGCCCAGTTCCCCGGCGCTTTGCTCCATGAATTGGATAAACCCATGGAGTGAATCCATGTGTGCCGGCAGTTTCAGCTGGTGGGAAAAATAGGTGTCATCATCTTTCAAGTGCAGCCTCAAGTGTGTCAAAAATATTGAAAATATTTTTAAATCCGGACATGCCGAACACTTCCTCCACCATTCCGTTCATATTGCACAAGGCCAGCTCGCCGCCGGCGGGCTTGAGTTTTTTCCCCACCACCAGGACGCTTCGAAGGCCCGCGCTGCTGATATACTCCAGGTTTTCAAAGTCGGCGATCAGGTCGGTTTCGCCTTTTTCAATCCATTTGTCGCATTCCTTTTCAAACACCGACGCGGTGCCGGCATCCATGCGGCCGGAAGGCTTGACCACGACGGCATCGTCTTGTTTAAAGCTTTCGCACTCCATTGAAAACACTCCTGATTGATGATTATTTGGGGCCGTTACCGGCCGGATTTCTTCTGGGCCTGAATCTGCTCATGGAGCTTGATCTGGGCTTCCTCCAGTGTTTTTTGCAAAGTCTGGATCAATCCATAGGCATTGCCCACGGTCATGACGATACGGTTGGCAATGGTAGCATGTCCGGGCATGGCCCGGTGCTGGTTGCCGAACTCGATGACCACATCCCCGGATCCCACAAAAACGTTAAACACATCCCGGTAGACATAATCCAGATCCGGGGCCACGTGGAACTGAACGTCCCGGGTTCCGGAACCGGGATCCGGACTTTCGTTTTCATCATTTTGGCTCATGGTGTTTGCTTCCTTCTTGGTTGCGCTTTTGAGTCAAACTTTCAGGTTGATACTCCCTGACGTCCGGCCTGGGGGTTACATCAGGTTAATGACCTTAAACTGCCCGGGCACCAGAGTCATGCCGCCGGGCGCATTGACCTGGTTCTGCAGGGAGTTGTCAAGCATGCGGGTTACCGGCATGGCCTGGGTAATGGTCTTGACGCTGCAGCGAACATTGCGCCCCGGGCCCATGATGGTCTGGGACACCAGGCCCATCAAGACCCCGGTGGTATCGCCCATGCTGGTGGGCATCGTGGACATGATGTTGTGGGCCGGCAGAAAGGTCAGCAGGTTGCGCATGTTGGTCGTTGGCGGCAGTCCCATGATTTTCATGGTCATGTTCGGATAGGGAATCGGCGTGGGCACCGGCCCGGTGGGTGTTTTGCAGGGATCGGGCATGGCAAAATCCATTCCCGGCATTGAGCAGTTGGCAAACATAAACGCCTCCTTTAGGCCATATAGATTTTTTCACCGTCGATCTTGGTTTCTTTTTTGCTGATCATCACCGTATTTCTCGAATCCATGGAATAAAGCCCGCTGGTGCGCCGGGTCAGCTGGCCGGCCTGGACCTGGTCGTTGTCCTCGGTATGCCGGATATAGCCTTTGAACTTGTCAATCACCTGCCGGGCCATGGTGTTGATCAGCCCGCTGATGAGCCGGACGGTTTTGTAACTGGCATGAACTTCGGTGCCGCTGGCCGTGATCCGGTCATAGGCAATATAGCCCTGATCGCTTTTATGCACGGCATTTTTTGAAAACGCGCTGATGTCTTTGGCAGCCATGTTGATGGCTTTTTGGGAAAACACGTTTACACTCCCGGAGGCGGATTCCAGTGTGGCATCCGAAGGAAAAACCAGCTTCATGGCCTGGCTCCGGGGCCGGTCCATGATGGCCAGGACAAAAAAGGTGCCGTTGTCATCCCTGCAGCACAAAACCGTGTCCTGCACCTCAGGTTCGATGATGCAGGAAAAGGCCTTGCGGGCCCGGACGGTTTTTCCGGAAACGGCAATGGTAAGCCCGTCTTTTCCAACAGCGGTGACCACGCCCTGCCGGACAGCCGGCGGGGGTTGGTCGGCTATCGGAATGACTTTGGATGTTTGGCTGCTCATTTTTTCTCCCATTTTTCAGCTTTTAAACGACTTTGATTGGTTCCCCAGGACAGGGCGCGGGTGGAGCCGGACCATTTGGTCTTTTCGTCATCTGCGGCATGAAAATTGGTTAAATACAAAGCCGCCCGGGAAAAATCCGAGGCCCTGAGCTTTGCATGAGAAAAGTCCGCATAAGTCAGGTCCGCGCCCGCAAAAGAGGATTGCTCCGCACAGGCGCCTTCCATCTGTGCCTGGATCATTTTGGCGTTTGAAAAATCCGAGCCGGATATCTGTGTGTATTGCAGCCCGGCCCGGGTCAGGTTGGCCTCCCGGAAACTGGCCCCGGACAGGGCGGCTTCGTAGAAATTGGCGTATTCCAGGCTGGCGCCGTCAAAAAGCGAGCCCGTGAGCGCCCCCCACATAAAACCGCTTTTGTCCAGCCGGGTCCGGGCAAAATTGCAATTGTTCAGGCTCGATTCGTGAAACTGGCACTGGGTCAGATCCAGCCCGGAAAAATCGGTTCCGTCAAAATCGGCTCCGTGGAACAAAGACAAATAAAGGGTAATACCGGAAAGGTTGTTGTCCTTAAAACCGCAGTCATGGAAAAAACTTCTTTCCACCCGGGCCCCGGAAAAATCCGCCCCTACCAGCCGGCATCCGGAAAAAGCCGTTGTGGTCAGCTCCAGTCCGCATAAAACCGCGGCTTCAAGATCGGTATGGGTAAAAAAGCAGGTCTCAAGCCTGGAGTTGGAAAAATCCGCCCCTTTCATGGACGATTCAACAAACTTGGCCGAATCCGCCGTGATCTGACAAAACCGGGCCTGATCCATCCCGCATTGGGCAAAGTTGATCTGCCGGATGTCGGCCCGGGCAAACACCGCGTTTTGCATGGAGCATTTGGCAAAGGTGGCTTCTTTGAGCCCGGCTTGTGTAAAATCACAGTTGTCAAAGCACACTTCGCTGAAAATCCCGCCGGAAAGATCCGCGCCCCGGCAGTCCATGTCCGAGAAATCCTCCTGGTAAAACACTTCTCCGTTTTTGACCTGTGCGGCCAGCTCCTCTCCGGTCATTATTCCGGCCTCCAGTGGGCAATCAAAGTGCTGTCGAGATTGCTGCCGTCAAAATCTGTATCCGTTATCGTGGCCCGCAGAAAATCCACCTGGAAAAGATTGGCCCGGGCAAGGCGGGCCCGCACCAGCCGGGCCTTGGCAAGGGAGCCGCCCATGAGATTGATTCCCTCCAGGTTCGCTCCGGTCAGGTCCGCGCTCCGGAACTGGGCGTTTCTGGCACTGGCCCCGGAAAAATCCGCACCCGAAAGATCCGCGCTTTCAAAATAGCTGTTTTCGAGATCAGCCCCGGAAAAGTCGGCCTTTTGAAGAATCATGCGCTGGAAATTGGATTGCTGCAGATTGGCCTTCCGGAAACTCAATCCCTCAAGACAGACTGCTTCAGCATCGGTTCCGGCAAAACAGCTCTGGTTAAATACAGCCCGGTCAAAGCAGACGTTTTTGAGGATCATGTTGGCAAACAAACACCGGGTCATGGCAGCCCCGGCAAAGGTGACATCGCTGAGCCGCCCGTTTAGGAAAAATGACCCGGAAAGATCCGCATCCGTGAAATCCGCACCGCGAATATCGGGTTCCAAAAACTGAATCCCGGAGACATCGGCTCCGGAAAAGCTTGCCTGATCCATGCGCACATACAGTGTCTCGGCTTCTTTCAGGCTGGCAGCGGTAAAATCCGCCCCTGTAAAATCCCCCTTGGACAAAACAGCGCTGCGGCAGTCGGCACGCGCAAAAATACATCCGGCAGCGGCGGCCGCACCCATATTGGCGCCCTGCAAATTGGCGCCGGTGAGATCCGCCCCGGTAAGATCGGCCCGGACAAGAAAGGCCCCGCTCAGGTTTGCGCCTTTTAAGCTGGCGCCGGAAAAATTGACCTGTTCGAAAAATGCCCCGGACAGATCCATTTGGTCCAGCCGCGCCCCCGAAAGATCAATGCAGGCCCAGTCTCCGCCGGCAACCGGCTTGCCGGCGGCCACGGCATCCAGAAATTCCGCCCGGACCTCTTTGACGGGTTTGCTGTGCGGCGGCAATCCCGCCTCCATGAAATGGGCGCCCATGATATAGCCGGCCCTGAACTGTTGTTCCAGCTCGCAGAGCGACTCCCGGATCTCATTGGCCGCCTCTTCCATATCCGCTGTGATCTGCGCCTCCAGATCCCGGGTCTGCTCGTTTTCCATGCCAATGGATTTCAAGCCCTGCAAATGCGCCATGGCGGCCATGGCTTCATCGGGCAGGCGGAGGGGAATTTTTTCCATAAGGGCTTCGGCATTGACCCGGGGCAGGGGCTGCGGGGGCGGGCTTGAGTCTTCTTCCGTTTCCAGAGCGCTTATCTGATCGTCGAGTTCCTGAAGCTCATTGCGGGCATCAGCCGGTATTTCCTGTCCGCTTTCCCGGGTTTCGGCCATTTGGCTTTGCAGGGTGTCGCGGACATTGGTGATCTGTTCCCGAAGTTTTTCCCGGGCCTGCTCATCCTTTTTTTGGCCCATGACCTCTGCGGCATCGGCGATTTCACCGATGCGGTCAAACGGAAAATCCTCCAGGTCCACTTTGCCGCCCTGCCCGGATGTGATCCCGGGCATAATCTCTTCGAGCTTGCGGCTAAATTCGTCCAGATCCGGATCAGAAACCTGGGCAGACCCGGGGTCGGCCGGTTCACTGATCATCTTTTGCACATCAAAAGCGTCGTCTTCGGGCATGGCGGCCGCAGCTGTGTCCGGCATACGGGTTTGGGCCATGGACTGCTCCGCCTGACGGGCGGCTTCGTCAACCTTGTCCTCCACGGTTTTGCTGCAGGCATCTTCCCGGGCGGTAATGTTTTGGGACAGGGCACTGTTGTCATCGAGCTCCACCTCGCCTTTTTCCTGAAAAATGGCCAGGGCGGTGGGATCGCCGGGGGGGATCAGGTCCCGGGTCTGAAAATAGTTGAGAAACGGATTTTCCCCGGTCATCCGCCTTTCCAGGGCCTGGTGGTAATGGGCAAGGCTGCGCTTTTCATCCCGGCGGTTTTCATATGCCAGAAGCACATCACTGATCTGGGTGGCCTCGTCATCGGCCACCTCGGTGATACCCCGGAAAACAAGCAGGCCCAGCTGTTTTCCCGGGAAAAACCAAACCGTGTCCAGGTTCAGGGGCAGCTCGCCGAAATCCGGTGTTTCCGTGCCGATGGTATGGCGGATAAAGGCACGGGCGTAAAGATCCGGCAGCGCCCCGCTGATAACGGGCATCTCCGGGTGCATGTTTCGGATTTCAAAGGATTCGCTGCCCTGAAAATATCCCTGTATCCACTGGTCCTCCGGGCTGTTGAGAAAAAAACGCCAATCCATGTCTTCCGGGTATCCGGGGTAATATTTGAGCTTGTAGTCATCTTCGTAGGTTCCCCGAAAACGCATGCGCTGGGGGCAGTCCAGAACCAGGGGTGCAATGCCGGCAGGCTCTGGCGTATCACCGGGGGAGGTGATCAGGCGGTCCGGATTTTCAATGCAGGGCAGCCGCCCGTCGTTATGCCCCATGCCGTCGGGGTTTTTGGCGTAATCCAAACCGCCGAAGGCATGGGCGTAATCCACCGGCAGGGTTGTGATCGGCTCCGGCGAGGAGGGCAGACCACCGGCTGCCCATCTGCGGGGGCCGAACACATAAAGGGATTTTTCACTCTGCCCCAGCCGGACCCGGACCTCACCGCCGGTGACAGCCCGCCCGCCGGGTGCGAAAAACGCGCCTGTGACCAGAAACTCGCCCCGGGGCTTGGGCATGCCCATCTCCGGGGTGGGGTTGTCTGCCATGGCCTCAAATGCATCCTTTAAAAAATCAACATCCAGACGGGCCTTTCCGGAGCACAGGTCAATGCCCAGCGTGGCCGAGACAACAAAGAAAAAGCGCCGGTTCTGCTCCATCACCCGATGGTTGAGTCCCGCCTGCAGGGGGCGGTATGGTTGGATAACATGCATGTTTTCTGATTTTTTCCTCTACATCCGGACGCGAAGGGTGTCAACTGCGGCCTTTAAGCTTGTCTCCTTGGCAAATTCGAGCAGTCCGCCGGCCTTGACAGACAATTTGCCGTCATTGTTATCAATGTCAATTTTTGCGGTTGTCCGCAGATCGCATTTGATGGCAATGGCCAGACCGGTCTCCACTGAAAGAGACAGGCCCTTAAACGATTCCAGCCCCAGTTTGAGTCCCTGATAGCTTGAAAGGTCTATGGCCGCGGCCTGGTGCATGGCGGCGTTTAGCGACAGTCCCTTAAAGGAGGACAGGCCGATTTTTCCCCCGGTGTAGGAGCCGATTTCTGTCTGCAGCCCCTTGGCAACGGTCAGATCCAGGGTGGCCGCCCTTTTGAAGTCAAAGGCCAGGCTCGAGGCCATTGTAAAATGAAAAGCGGTGCTGGCGGCCATGGTAAAGTCAAGAGAGGTGCTGGCGGCAAACTTCATGTCCATTGACATGGTGTTGGCCCAGTTGAAATCAAAGCTATGCACGGCATTGGGCTGTTTCTGGCTGATGCTGTAAGACAGCATGTTGCCCGTATGGGAGCACCATTTTGTCTCCTCGGTTTTTCCCTTTTCAGAAACACTGTAAAGGGTTTTTTTGCCCTTGCCGTTGTATTTTTCCTCCACGTGACGGCCGCCTACCTGGATTTCCTGAGATGATCCCTTTGTCACGGAAATCGTGCTGCCCTCGGTGTATTCGTAGGCGTCGCCGAAATGTTTTTCCACCCAGATGTTTTTCCAGCTGTCCGAGGCCTCATGGGCAAGATCAATCAATTGGTTTGTGGATCCGCCGTGCTCTTCTGACTTGACCGTGCGCCAGCCGTTCCAGTTCGGCCCGCCCGCATCCAGCAGGTCGTAGTCGTGTTCTTTGTTTAACTCCGGGCTCTGGTCCAGGTGTTCTTCCACGTAGCAGTTGCCCAGGTTATAATTCCAGTAGCCGCCAAAGTCATAAATATTGCCTTCCTGAAGGTTGACCGTATCAAGGGAGGACAGGTGTACATGCGCCTTTCGAAATACATCGCTGAAAAAGTTCGCCTGGGGCTGATGGCTGTTGTGAATATCGATCATGCCGGTGGGGTTGCATCCGCTGCCCTGGCCGAAGTTGGATTTCAAATCTTCGATCTTGGGCTCCCGGCCGTCTGAAAGCGAATCCTGCGGGTCATAGGCATGATACTCCCCGTAACGGTTCTGGGCCTCGCGCCACAAGTCCCCCGGAGAATGGATCCGGATGGCTTCATGCCGGTTTTTGTCCTCGAACTCGATGTAATTGTTGCCCCCCAGCAGGTTGCCGCGCCCGGTCTGAATCATCGACTTGGTCTGGTTGCGCTCGTTTACCGGGCTGATCGCCTGGGGGGTGGGCACGGCCCCGGCAATGACCGGCCGGTCCGGATCCCCTTCGATAAAGGTCAAAAGCACCTCGGTGCCCTTGTGCAGGGGAAAGTGCATTCCCTGGTTGGAGCCGGCATAGGGCTGCATCATTCGAATCCAGGCCGATGCCTTGCCGCCGCTTCGGCCGCTTCGGTCAAAGGGCAGAATCACCTTGTAGCGGCCCTCGGCATCGAGCTCCGCATAAGTGCCGTCGCCGGCCGCATCAATGCGTGCGTTTAGCGTACCGTAAAAACGGGGTTTTTCGGCTTTGCGCTCCGGGCGGAACTGAACCGATGCCGGCAGGGCCGTGACCCGGTTGACGTATGCGGGGCTGGTTTCCTGCTCCGAAAGCTGCCCGGGCAGGCCCGCGAGCATAAATGATGCCTGGTTTCCCTGGTGGGAAACTTCCACGGTCAGATAGTCCTGGTTGAATGCCGCACGGAAATGCTTGTCCAGATGAAAGGTGTAGCCGGGTCTTAGAAACGGGATGGTGGTGTCTCCGAAAAACGTCTGCATCCAACACTGATAGGACTCGGCCCGGATACGGGTCAGCCGGCCGGCCTGCTCCGGGCTTGTGAAGTGATCCCCGTAAAAATAGACCTGGCCGTGGCCTTCTTCAAACACATCCGCGGATCCTTCCAGCGGCAGCTCCGGGCGGCCGAAGTTATGATCCCTGAGATGGACGGATTTGGGCACCATTTTCTGGCGGCAGAAAAAATTCTTGATGACCTCCTCCCGGTACAAGGTATCCAGGCCGCTTGGCGGGGAATAGTAAATGCTCCGGCCTTCTGCCATGTATGTGTGGGCCATGCGGGTATCGGTGATGATCAGTTTTTCGCCGGAAGCGGTCTGCTCAAAGTAATAATACATGCCCTCGCGCTCCATTAGGCGCCGGACAAAGTGCATATGGGTCTCGCGGTACTGGCACACATATTCCCATTTCCGATAGGTGCCTTCCAGTCGGATATCAAAATCATCATTCATCAGGCCCCCGGAGCGAAGGACCTGCCCGATGATTTCCGGCACGCTTTTGTCGAGAAAAACCTGGTTAAAAGGTGTCTGGGTCAGCCACCAGATTCTGGGCACCAGGCGTGCCTTGTAAAAGCACATGGCCCCGACCTGGTGG
This sequence comes from Desulfosalsimonas propionicica, assembly GCF_013761005.1. Taxonomy (NCBI): domain Bacteria; kingdom Pseudomonadati; phylum Thermodesulfobacteriota; class Desulfobacteria; order Desulfobacterales; family Desulfosalsimonadaceae; genus Desulfosalsimonas; species Desulfosalsimonas propionicica. The sequence continues at coordinate 679,874 of NZ_JACDUS010000001.1, read as the reverse complement.
AGCTGCTCAAACTCCGAGACAATCCCGTTAAAGCAGATATTGCCTTCCTCGCGCAGAAACGTGAGCCGGGCCGGGTTCTGGATGATTTCGTTTAAATCCAGCTCTATATCCGCCGACACAAGCTGGATGTCAAACTCATAGATCCTCGACAGCCCCTCGGTGCCGCTAAAGCGCACCACTCCGAAAATGTCTCCGGGAATACCAAGTGAAACAAAAGAAAACCGTTTTTCATTGGCCGCCATTGGGTTTTTCTCCTTGTCCCCGCCCTTCCCGGGCAGAGTCGCTTGTCACCGGGTGGAATGCTTTCCGGCCCCCGGCCGGGGCCGGAAAGCGGTTTTGCTTATGCAAATGCAATCTCAAACTCTCCCTGTTCGCCGGTAGTCAACGAAATGGTGCCGGGCAGTTCACCGTCTTCGCCCATGCCCTGCAAAAGCGTCTGGGAAATCTGCGGCATGACCTTGCCCTGAAGGATGTAGTCGATGTTTCGGGCACCGGTTTCCACCTCGGCGCAGCGGGCGGTAATCTGCTCGACCACATCATCGCCGTAGGTAAGTTTGATCTTGTTGTTCTGCTGCATGGTCTTTTGCAGCCTGGCCAGCTTCAGCCCCACCACCCGGGCCATGGCCCCGGGATTAAGGCTGTAATAGGGCACCACGGTCATCCGGGCCAGAAGCGCGGGCTTGAAATGCTTGGACAGCAGGGGGCGAACCGCCCCCATCACCGCGTCCATGGGCGGAATATCTTCTTCGCCATGGGTCATTTCCTGGATCACATCCGTGGCCAGGTTGCTGGTGAGGATGATCACGGTATTTTTGAAATTGATGTCCTTGCCCTCGCCGTCAGACAGGGTACCTTTGTCAAAGACCTGATAAAAAAGGTTCATCACGTCCGGGTGGGCCTTTTCCACCTCGTCGAGCAGCACCACGGAATAGGGGTTCTGGCGCACGGCTTCGGACAGCATCCCGCCTTCGCCGTAGCCCACGTAGCCCGGAGGCGATCCGATCAGGCGGCTGGTAGAGTGCCGTTCCTGGAATTCGCTCATGTTGATGGTGATGATATTGTGCTCCCCGCCGAACAAAAGATCGGCCACGCCCAGGCCGGTTTCGGTTTTGCCCACTCCGCTGGGACCCACAAGAAGAAACACGCCCAGGGGCTGGTCCGGATTTTTAATACCCGACTTGGCGGCCTTGATGACTTCTCCGATGGCGTCAATGGCGTGATCCTGACCCTTGATGCGCTCGCCGAGACGCTCTTCAATGTTTAAGATGGTCTGTACCTGATCGCGCTGGATCTTGCCCAGGGGGATGCCGGTCCAGTCCGAAACCACCTTTCCCACCACGTCCGGGCAAACCTCGATGCGCACCATGGGATCGTCTTTCTGGATTCCGGCAAGTGCTTTTGCGGCTTCGGCCAGTTGGACGTTGAGCGCTTCCTTTTCTCCGTTGCCCGATCCCTCCATGGCCTGGATCTGATTGCGGATATCGACGACCGCGGCGGCCTGGTTTTTTTCCTGCTGCCAGCGCGCCGTGATGCGTTCAATCTGCCGGTCCCGGTCTTCCATGGCCGCAAGCAGCTGCTCGTATCGCTCCGCCTCGACTTCAATACCGTTGTCCCGGTCCCGGTCAAGGGCCCGTTTTTCGCGTTCCAGGGCCTGGCGGGCCCGTTCGGCGTCGGTTAAAACCGGCGGCTTGGCCGAAAGGTTAATCTTGATGCGTGCACAGCTCGTATCCAGCAGATCAATGGCCTTATCCGGCAGAAACCGGCCGCTGATGTAGCGGTCAGCGTACTCGGCGGCCGCAACAATGGCGTCGTCTCTGACAATGACATTGTGGGAGGCCTCATAATTGTCCTTAAGCCCCCGCAGAATAAGGGTTGCAACCGATACATCCGGCTCTGCCAGCTTAATGAGCTGAAAGCGCCGGGCCAGGGCCGGGTCTTTTTCAAAGTATTTCTTGTATTCGCTCCAGGTGGTGGCGGCACAGGTTTTGATCTCGCCCCGGGCCAGGGCGGGTTTGAGAAGGTTGGCGGCATCCGAGCTGCCGGCCGAACCGCCTGCGCCGATCAGGGTATGGGCTTCGTCGATAAACAAAATAATGGGTTTTTCCGAGGCCTTGATCTCGCTTAAAACCCCCTTTAGCCGGTTTTCAAACTCGCCTTTCATGCCGGCGCCCGCCTCCAGTGCCCCCATATCCAGGCCCAAAAGGGTTACGTTTTGCAGCATTTCCGGCACGTCGTCTTCGGTGATCCGAAGGGCCAGGCCTTCAATCACAGCAGTTTTGCCCACCCCCGGCTCGCCCACCAGGATGGGATTGTTTTTCCTGCGGCGGGCCAGCACGTCAATGATTTGGTGAATCTCTTCCTCGCGGCCGAATACCGGGTCAATATCCCCGGCTGCGGCCTTGGCGGTAAAATCCTGGCAGTACTTGGCCAGATACCCCTCTGCCCCCGGCGCCCCGGATGCGTCCCCGGCTTCCCCACCTTCCTGCGGCGTCTGCTGCTGCTCCGAGGAACCCTCGGTGATTTTCCAGAAACTGCCCTGCAGGGTCTCGCGGTTGATTTTTTTGAGCAGATCCACAAACGGGCCGCTGCCAAAGTATGTGGGCCGGGTCAAAAAAGCCGTGAGAATCGCGCCGGTACGCACACGCCTGGCGCCCAGGTCAATGGAGGTGATCATCCAGGCCTTTTCAAACAGCTCCACCAGCAGGGGCGAAAATGTGGGTTTTCCCGGGTTGCCGGCCTTCTGGTCCTCCAGTGCGTCGGTTAACGCTGAGCTGACCCGGGCCGGGTCGATTTCAAAATATCGCAGAATCACCTGGATATCACCGGAGGTGTCTTCCAGGCTCTTGAGCAGAAACTGCTCCACGGTGATCTCGTAATTGGTCCGGGATACGCACAGGCCCACGGCATTGTGCAAGACGTTGGTGCTCTGGTCGTTTAGTTTTGAAAACAGGGATTTGATATCATGGTCCATTTCAGTCTCCGTGGTTTGTCTTTTTTTCAGCCAAGGGCCGTTTGCAGCCCGTATGCAGCATTGGGCTCCGGCTCCCACGGGTCGCAGTCCGGGCTGAGCAGCCAGGTGTGGTAGCCCAGCCGGCACCACTGCGGCCCGCCAAGTGTTGTGGTATGAATCTGATCCTTGTGAACAATAAACCGAATGTCCACGCTCAACGGGTGATCCAGGTATGCGTTGACAACCCGGGTCAGCCGGTCAAACTCTCCGGTTCCCGGCGACATGTCGTGAAACCGCGCCGAATCCAGTGGACCGCACCGGATGCGGATTTTGCTGTTGTAGTCAAGAATCCGGGCACCAATGTGGCTGTCGCCGCCCAGCTCGCAACCCTGGCGGCCCAGTTCGCAGCGCTGGTCCGGGTCAATAGCCACCCAGTGGGCTACGCATTGATCGATTTCAACTCCGGGAAGCCGGAAAAAGTCGGCGACCAGGGTTTTGAGTCCGAGCGCGGAGCGAGTCCCGCCCATAAACAATCCGGCATAGCACAGCAGGGCATCGCTTTCCGGAAGGCGGCGACGGATTTCGGGCTCGGTGCGCCCGATGAGGCTGTAGAGACGCTCAAGGCTGACCGGGTCTTTTTCGTCCACGATCTTGACCGGAAGGCGGTACTTGCTCCAGGATTCGTAAAAGAGTTTGAAAATCCGGTCATTGAAGATGTCTAAAAAATCTCGTTTGACGCTTTCTTCTTCAAAGGCCTCGTCAATGATTTCCTCGGTGTAATAGGTGGGCAGCGGCGAGGCCGGGCCGTATAATCCCAGGAAATTGGCCGTGATTTCAAAACAGTCGTGCTCTTGTGTGGAAATATCGCGAATAGCGGCCACGTCCACGTCAGAAAAACCCAGGGACACGGGCGGGCGTATTCTGACGCAGCTGCGCAGAAATTCGGAAAAATCCCCCCCGTTTTCACCGGCACGCCGCAGCAGGCGAATGACCTGAAAATAGCCGAACTGCTTCGGACGGGCCAAAAGGCGACTTTTCAATGTATCCGGGTCTTTCCGATGCGTATGGGCCATTGGGTCCTCTCGCCGCTTAAACCGTCGGTTACGGTCAGGCGGGTGTAACTGTTGATGGCTGCGTATTCGGCGAAAAATCGGTCCAGCAAGGCGGAAAACAGCAGAAAATCCCCCCTGGAGGCAAAGTTTGCCGCATTCATTTTGATTTCAATCTCAAAACCCCGGATCACGCCCCCCCGGATCACCCGGTTGCCCGGACTGCAGGAAACTTGGCTGATGGCCTGAATGCGCTTGAGATTGGCCTGCACCACGCTTTGGTCCTGCATGGCGGCAAACACGTATAAGCGAAGCAATGTCTGCAGGCTGTCGGCGTCCATTATAGAATGCAGGTTCACCGACAGATGCGACAACAGATTCCACAGCAGGTTGCGGTCGAGCGGCGGGTGGGCCATTTTTGTGGGGTAACCGATGTTTTTAAAGGTGCACAGCTCAGGAGAAGTACTGGTGGCCCTGCAGATATCTCCGGCCTGGAGCGCTGCCGGCCGGTCGCCGTTGGTACAAAGCAGGTCAATGGACAATGTCTCCGCCCGGACCCGGTTTTCTTCCGGATAACCCACGCCGATAAACATTTCCGGGGCCCTGGCGTGGATGGAAATGCGCCTGCGGATAAAATAACTGCCCCGGTCTCCGTCGGCTTCCCGGAAATGTTCAAACGGGGCATATTCACGTTTTTGCACGGTTCCCTGGACAATTCCGGTGACTTTTTCCACGGAAAATACGCTGTAGTGATGCCGGTCCTTGCCTGCGGGGATGATCCGGTATTCGCTGTTCCTGTGGTCCAGGGAGATGGGCACGGCGTCATGGGCAAACAGGTTGACCGCGGGCACCACAAACAGGGCAAACCGCTCAGCCTTCAGATCCCGCGGGATTTCGGCATGGCGCTCCAGTTCGAACTCCACTGCAAACCGGTCTCCCGATCCCCGCTCCTGCCAGCTCTCCCAACCGTACAAATCGAAAAACAAAAACTGCTCTGGAAGGATAAAGTATTCCTGCAGCAGGCGGAAAACCGACAGGGACTGGCCCGGATACGGCACCAGAGCGGTTTGATCCTCTTCTATGGCGTTTTTCAGATGGTCCCGGCCCGCAACCGTGACCGCCCGGCCGTCTCTTTCGGGCACAAAGCGGATGTTGACCGTGTGCCGGTCTATCAGGGCATAAAGATCCGCAGCTTCCCCGATGGCCCCGGGCAGGTGCAGCCGGAGCTTTTCCGGCCGCCACTGATCAAGGGTCAGTCCCGAAAGCCGAAAGTGGATGCGCAGTACCGGATTCTGCCCGATTTTCTCCTCCTGGTCCACGGCGGTGATCCTCAGAGGATGAATCTCTGTGTCCCCGCAGGTCCGGAACGTGCAGGGCTGATCTTTTACCGGCACAGAGTCTATTTCGGTTTGCGCGGGGATGGTAAAGCTTTGCATCAGACCGGGTTTGGGTTCAAAGGCCATCATGACTGCTGCGGGAATCGGCTGCAGGTAGTGGGGAAACACCAGCTGCATCAGCCCCTGGATGATTTCCGGGAAATCGTCGTCAAGCTTTTCCCTGAGCATACCGGTCATAAAGGCTGTTGCCTCAAGCAGCCGCTCCACATCCGGATCCTGGGACGTGCCGGTCAGCATGGGCGCAAGGGCGGGATGGGCCCGGGCAAATTCAACCGCCAGTTCCCTCAGGTGCTGTAGTTCCTCCTGGTAATATTTCTGGGTCATAAAACCTTTCAGCCTGTTGGTATAAACGCTTTTCAGAGACCGGCAAGTCAGATCAGATCGATTTTTCCTTCCGGATCCACCACGGTTTCAAAGGAGATGTCCATATCCGAATTGGGCAGCCGGAGTTTGCCCTCGATCTTGAACTTGAGTTTCAGCACCTTGTCATCTTTGGGCAGCACTTCGATCCGGGTCCGGGTCAGCCGGGGCTCATATTTCTCCAGGACTGTTTCGATGTGGCCGGAGAGCTGCTCATAGGTCATGTCGTCAAAGGAGCGGATCATGTTGGTGAAATCCGGCAGTCCCAGGTCATCTGCAATCATGGCGCTTCCCTGGCGGGTGTTGAGCAGGGCCTTTAAATGCCCGAGAACGGACGCCAGAATCAGTTCCGCATTCCATACCCCCCTGCGGTCCGGATCCTGTTCATACGCGCGCAGCCGCTCAAGCAGCCTGAGACCTTCCATGCCGGCCGACCTTTTTTCTTTTTATTCCGGGAAAAAACAGCCCCTGGAGACGAACGCACAGGTTCGTCTCCAGGAGACATACCATCCTTAATCGAGAGGACCATTATTGCATTTTGCTTTCTTCCGTCCTCCGTCCTCCGCCTTCTGACTTCTGACTTCTGTCTTCCGGCCTCCGGCTTATGCCTTGGGCGCTTTCCAGTCGTCTTCTGACTCAATGCCGTCGGGCTCATAAGTCCAGATGATCTTGGAATAAGTGAACTGCAAAACTTCCATGTCCTGGTAGGGCTTGTTTTCCTCCAGAAATGTCATGGGCTTGTAGGCCCGTGTGGAAACCAGAATGGCGCCTTCGAGTTTGGTGGTAAAATAGTGTTCTTCCTGGCCCTTTTCGTTGATCCGGTAATACTGGATCTCCACCGTCTTGAACTGCTCGCCGCTGCAACAGGCCTGGTAGAGCTTCGGGGTGGCCTTGTCAAAATGCTTGGTCACCTTCAGGGGATGATGGATCCGCTGGCCCGTGGGCATGCCGGTATGCGTATCCTTGGGAATTTCGATCTCGTGATCAATGGCATAGAGCAAAATCATGTCTTCCCGCCCGCCCTGGCTGCAGTCGCCGTCAATTTTGCCCTGGTTGTTGCCCTCCAGGGTCATGTAACTTGTCATTGCCATAATGCTCTCTCCTTGGTTCTGGTGAAAGGGTTATCGGTTTGCGGGCAGGCCTTATTCCTTATCCAGCTTGCCCACCAGCGAAAGCGTAAAGCTGGCGCCCATGTATTTGAAGTGAGGCATCACCTTCAGCGAAACCGTGTACCAGCCCGGGTCGCCGGCCACGTCTTCGACGCTGATCTGGGCCCGGCGCAGGGGGCGGCGGGAACGCACCCCGGCCGCGGGGCTTTCCTGGTCGGCCACGTACTGGCGGATCCACTTGTTGAGCTCGTCTTCCAGGTCTCCGCGCTGTTTCCAGGTACCGATGTTTTCGCGCTGAATGACCTTGATGTAATGCGACAGCCGGTTGATAACAAACATGTAGGGAAGCTGCATGCCCAGCTTGTAATTGGTCTCGGCTTCCTTGCCCTCAGGGCTGTTGCCGAAAGACTTGGCCTTCTGGCAGGAATTGGCGGAGAAAAACGAGGCATTGTTGCTGCCCTTGCGCATGGTCAGCCCGATAAAACCCTCTTCTGCCAGTTCGTATTCCCGCCGCTCAGACAACAGCACCTGGGTGGGGATCTTGCTTTGAATCGCGCCCATGGACTCGTAGTTATACACCGGCAGATCATCCACTGACCCGCCGCCCTGGGGTCCGATGACATTGGCGCACCAGCGGTATTTGGCAAAGCTGTCGGTCAGCCGGGAAGCAAAGGCAAAGGCCGTGTTGCCCCAGAGAAAACTGGAACTCCCGCCGGAGACGTCCTCGCTGAAATTAAAGGATTTGGCCGGCACCGTGTCTTCGCCGTAGGGCAGGCGAAGCAGGAACTTGGGCAGGGTAAGTCCCACGTAGCGGGCATCCTCGGATTCCCTGAAGGCTCTCCACTTGGCGTACTGGGGCCCTTCAAAAAGTGAGGATACATCCTTGAGATTGGGCAGTTCCTCAAAGGACTCAATGCCGAAAAATGAAGAGCCGGCCGCGGCAATAAAGGGGGCATGCGACATGGCCGAAACACTGGCGATATTCTGGAGCAGCTTCATGTCCTGGGGCCCGGGCCCGAAATCATAATTGCCGATGATGGCGCCGTAGGGCTCTCCGCCGAACTGGCCGTATTCCTTGGTGTAAACGGTTTGGTAAAGACCGGACTGGGGGATTTCCGGGGCGTCTTCAAAGTCGTCGAGCAAGTCCTGTTTGCTGGCGTTTAAAATCGAGACTTTAATGTTTTCCCGAAAATCCGTATTGTCCACCAGGTATTTGAGCGAGCGCCAGGCCGATTCCAGCTTCTGGAATTCCTCATTGTGGAGAATCTCGTTGACCTGGGCGGAGAGCTTCTGATCCAGGTCTGCAATCATTTCATCCACAATGGCCTTGCTGATCTTCTCACCCTCGCGCTCGGGTTTGAGCAGCTCGTCAATAAAGGCCTGAACCCCGGTCCGGGTAATGGAGTAGGACTCGTCGGAAGGCGAAATCTTTGTTGCCCCGAGGATTTCATCGAGCAGTGAGCCCTCCTGGCCCGACGCCTCCTGGTCTTGCTGTTGTTCCTTTTTTTCTTCAGCCATAATGCGCTCCTTATTCTTCTAATCCGAGTTCTTTGAGCAGGCGCTGCCGGGTGCCGTCGTCTGCAACGATTTCCTGGAGTTTTTTGCGAAACGCGGGCGTGTTGCCCAGCGGGCCCTTCAACGCGGTCAGCGCTTCGCGCAGCTGCTTGAGCTGGGCCAGTTCGGGGACTTTTTCAACGATTTGATCCGGGTCAAAGTCCTTGATGCTTTCAAATTTCATGTTCACGGCCATTTCTCCGCCTTCTTCGGCATCGGCGCCTTCTTTGGCCAGTTTGTTGGGCACGCCGAAGGTCAGTTCCAGATTCTGGGCCTTTAACACATCGTTGAAATTGTTTTTGTCCACATTGATGGGTTCGCGGTCCTCGAGCATCCGGTCGTCTTCTTTTGATGTGAAATCGCCCATCACCATGACCTTCAGGGGCAGCTCCACTTCTTCCTTTGCATCCCCGGTTGCCGACTTGTAGGTGATGTTGACACGTTCCTTGGGGGCCACGGATCCTTCTTTCGCCATAATACTCCCTCCCTTTTGTTATGTTGGATAAGCTTGATGGTGCCGTAAAAAGTCCAATATCTGCGTTACGCGCAATTTCTCAGAATTTCACGTACGAATAACTACGCTGCATTCTCCGAAATTGCGCAAGCCCTGATCTTGAACTTTTTACGGCACCATCTGAAATCAGACTTTTTACGGTGCCATCAAGCTTTTGTCATGCTTTGTTTCCTGTGTTGACAAGTGCGGTCAAATGCCGGAAATCTTGAATGCCGCTGCCGGATTGATCCGCGCAATCCGGTCAAACACCGCCCCGGCCCGGTCCCGGAGCCGCTCCCGGGCGCAGTCCCTGAACCCGGCATAAACCAGTTGAAGTCCCTGCAGGGCAAGTCCTGGCTCCCAGGATTCTATCCCGTGGAGGTCAATCTCGGCTTCCAGGGCTTCGAGCTGGGGCAAAGCCAGTTCCGCCCTGCCGGCATTGATCAGCACCCGGCACAGGCTGATGCGAAACAGCAGGGCATCCCGGCCGGAACTACAGGATGCCAGCTGCTCCTGGAGCAGTTCCACGGCCGCGACCGTTTTTTTGCTTTTCACCAACTCACCGGCCTGCGCCTCTATTTCGGGGTGCCGGCTGCCGGTTTCCGGTCCGGCCTGCCCTGCCGGACCTGAGAGCACCTCCTGTTGAGCGGTATCCGCACCGGTAATCGAATTGAGCCATTGCCGGGTCTGGCTGTCGCAAAACGGGGTGCCGTCTGAAAATGCCAGATTTTCAAGGCCGGGCAACCGTTTGACAAACATGGCCGTCTCCCGGCAGATCATCTCCTGCGCCGGTTCATATTTTGCACCAAGGGCTTCCAGGCCCCGGGCTGCCATGCGGTTTAAATCCAGCCAGAACAGGTGCTCCCGGAGGCGGGCTTCGGCTGCGGCCACAGCGTTTTGACAGTCCCCGGCCGCAAGCTGATCCTCCAGTGCACTTTTAACCGCCGGGTCCGGCGGCGGCAGGGGGGTCTTGTTTTCCTCCTGGACAAGGGGCAGCGCGTCAACGGTCAGCCAGGCGTAAATCCGGTTTAACCGGTAAGCCATGGGGTTGGCGTCATTGATTTTGAGATAATACCGGGCCAGCCGGCCCAGCGTGTCCAGGGATGCGTTCAGGGCCTTTTTTGCATCCCTGTCAGATTCCGGAGCCTGGGTCATTGCCGGGGGAGCCGGCGGTGCGGGCGCTGGTTCAGCAGGCTTCGGAGCCTTTTGTTGGGCTTGTTTTTCCTCAGGCGGCCCTCCGGCATCCCGGACCTTTTCTTTTGCGGCCTCCTGATCGGTGTCGCCGCCACCGGCTTCGGCTGCGGCCCCGGCGGTTTGGGGTTGGGCTTCGGCTTCGGGTTGCGCCTCGGCTTCGATTTCGGGTTCGGGTTGGGGCTCGGGCTCGGGCTGCCGGGCCTCCACCGGAATTTTATCCACATGCTGAATTAACGGGCGCAGCATCGGTGCGTCATCTGCTTTTTCAGCAAGCAGGCCGTCGAGATCCGACAGGGTCTTTTTGATGTCATCAACGGCCTCGGCGGGCTGAGCCGGGGATTGATAATCGTTGATAAATTTTTCCGCACGGTCATACCACCATTTCAGGGCGTTAATGCGCCCCTTTTTGCGCTTTTTGGGCGGAAACAGGGTGTCCCAATAGTTTTCCACCAGGTCTTTTAGCACCTGCGTGCCCTGCTGCAGACCTTCGAACTGCCGGGTTTTGATCAGGGCCTCGGCCATGTAGGCGGCCACAAGAAGATTCTTGGATTTCTCAGCCAGAAGCACGGCACCCAGCTCAAGGACCCGGTCCCAGTCCACCTGGCCGGCCTGTTCCGAGACAACAGAAAGTTTGTCGATTTCATTCTGAATCTCTTCGAACTCCGGCAGATAGGTGGTATCCTCGCCTGTCGGGGCCTCTTGACGGATCGGGGTTTTTCCCAGGGATAATATGTCCATGCCTGCTCTCTGCGACTGATTTGTCTGAAAAAACACTTTTGTATGTTATCGGACAATCCGCCTGAATTTTTAGTGACGGGTTTTGCCCACTGAAGCCTTTAAAAAATCCGCCGCCCCCAGGGGGCGGTAATACAGGTACAGGGCCGTGCGCCCTCCCGTGTTTCGAAAAAATGCGCTGCCCGGCCCCAGGTCCACGGCTTCCCGGATTGCGGTCATCCAGGAGAAAAAAACCTCTTTTTCAGCGCAGTCCGGTATACTGCCGGCTTCATCCGGAAAAAAGCAAAGCATTTTCTCCCGGATAAATCGGTTTTTTCCGGCCGCCAGATTCTGCTGTACGATTTTTCGGATGGCTGCCATACTCCCGGGTTCAGCGCATCCGGGCTGTACGGCAAAGTCCGGCTGCGGGATCCGGCCGAATGCATTTTTAAAGTCAGCAAATGCGTCAAACCGTTGTTCCAAAAAATCCGCCATGGCCTGCCAAGGGGCCATGCACCAGACAGGCAGCATTTGCCAGGCCCCCCGGGCCCTTTTGGGCAGCACCCCCTTCATTGCACACAAAACCGGAGCGGGCCGGCCTTCTGCATCGGTGCTGGCGGCTATGATGCCGCAGGCAAGGTGCACGGCATTTGCAGACATGATCCAAAACCGGGCGCTTGTCCCGGAATTTTTTTCAAACCCGGAAATCCCGGCATTTTGCCACCATCTGTCCAGCCACTGGACAAAGGCGTAAACCATGGGCTCATCAGCGTTGATCCGGATATAATCTTTAAAAGCGGGATGCTTTCCCCAAAATGAGCGTGTCCATTGCATTGCCCGCGCTACCTTTTCGCGATAATGGTTTCAGGCACCTTCCGGGGCACGTCTGTCAACAGCCGGATCACCGGGTCGGCGCCCCGGATTTCGTAAGCCACCCGAATACTTGAAATATCCCAGTTTTTCAGCAGCCGGGATTGCTCTGGAAAATCTTTGGGGGTGAAAGTTCTTACCCCGTCCCGAAAATCCCGCAGAAACCGGGCAAAACCCATTTCACCAGAATAACGGTATGTCAGCTTTGTATCCGGCAGCAGGATGGTCAGTTCCACGTCGCCGCACTGGTTCATCTGCCATGTAAACAACCGGGTTTCGCGAAAATTGTAATTTTTGAGCCGCGTCTGACCGTCTGCACAGGACAGGTTCAGCATCACCGCATACGGGCTTTTCTCCGCCCCTTCATTGACCTGCACCGGCAAGGTGCTGATCTGCACCTTGTATTCGGGTTCGACTTCCACGGTGCCTTCGGCCCCCTGGTCCAGAAACAGAAAAAAATCATTTTTAAAAGCCATGGACCGGTTCAGGCCGGTGGCAGCATAAAAACCTTCTTTTCCCTGCTCCACAAAGGGTTTGGCCGGCCCGTCAAGAAACTTCCAGACCGCGCCGTCGGGCCGCTTGAAAATGGCGTAGGGAACCCGGCCGGGATCCATGCCCCGGGTGTTGGCCAACACCATGGACTCCCATTTTTTCTGCACCACGCCCTGGGCCTGCCGGACGGCGAAATCGGCCATGTAATCCAGGGGCCCTTCAAGCAGCGCCCCGGCAACCGAGGGATCCTTGCTTGCCGCCAGACGCAGGAGCAAACCCGAAAATTCATCCTGGGCGGCATGAAACTCGGATTTTTGCCCCGAAGCCCCGTTTCCGGGGGAGAAAAAATCACCGGCCATCTCAAAAGCGGTTTGAATCCGGTTTGCAGCCGGCTGCAGCTTTTCCAGGGCTTCGAGATAGTTGTGCCACTGCTCAGCGGCAGCCAGCTGTTTTTCCCTTTTTCGGGCCGCCTCGGGCGAAGTCACCGAAAGGGTTTTACCCGCTGCCGCAGATCCCTTGTCCCGAATCCGGTCGACCAGGGAGGCCTGCTCCTGCCGGGATTCGGTACGGGTATTTCGCACTTTTTCGATTTCCAGGACAGTGGCTGCCCAGGCCGGCGGATCATCTATGACCCGGAGCTGTTCGGCCATCTCGGATAACAGCCGGAAATAGGGGTTGTCCGGGGTGCTCATGGATTGGGCCAGTTTCCTGCGCTGCACCCCGGATACGGCAAAATCCGGGGCCCGGGAAAAGCTGAGCGCAAAATTGGCCCATGCCTGCAGATAGTCGTTTTCATAACGCTGCCAAAAGGCCTTTTCAGCGGTTTCAAGCCCGTCGCCCGGATCCAGAATCTGCCGGATCTGACCGATAAATTCATGAATGCGCTCTTTGCCCTGCCGGGTGTAGGCCGCGGGCACATAGGCGGCAATGGACTCGTGGCCGTCGTTTTCAGTCTGACCTGTAAATTCTACCCAGTAACGATCCATGGAAACAGGCGACACATGCGGCATTTTTTTTGCGGTGAGCCAGTTGAGCTCCACCCCTGAACCGTTTTCCCCCGGAGCCCTGATTTTCAGCAGGTCTGAAAAAAGCCCGCCAAGGGTTTTGACCTTTCGGGCCATGGCCTGCCGGTTGTCTGCAAGTTCCAGGTACTTGTAATAGTTGCGGGCGAACTGCAGGGCGATGTCGTTTAAGACAGTTTCATCCATGACCAGCCAGATCTCCGAGGCGACGTCCGTGAGCACGGATTCGGAGTCAGGCCTGCGGCCTTCCAGGTAATCGTTGAGCACTCGTATGCGGCCCGCCATGTGGGCCGCATAGTCGGCGACAACCGCATTCGGGGTATTGGTATCAAATTGATTGATGTTTTTTTCCAGCTGCTTGTCCATGGGCGTTAAGAAGTGATCCCGGAAGCTTTGCACATAACGATCCACGAACCGGTTTTCCACTTCCAGGCTGTGATCCAGGCCAAAGCGGGGAATGCGCCATTTGCGGTTAAATTCGCGAATCTCGCCGAGCTGCCGGCCATAGGCATCCAGCATCAGCACGTCGGTTGCCGCATCACCGGTAAAATCCGGAGGCGCCTGGGCGTGCCGGGCGATTTCTTTTACAGCCTCCGTGTTTTTGATGTAAGACAGGCTGACCATACCCAGAAGACAAAGGCACAAAAGCGCCCAGGCCGTCAGGCCGAACCGCCTGGTGAGCCGCCGCCATTTGAGGTATTCCAGAATCGGCCGGAAAAGGTGGCGGTCTGCGGGCAGGATGCGCTTGAAAAAATCCCTGAGAAAAATGCCGTTGCGGGCCTGTGCCGGCTCCGGGCACGCAATGCCGAACTGCTCGACAAACTCCGAGCAGGGTTCTCCGGTCTGTGTGCCGCTGGAATAGTAAACACCCGTGAGCATGGGGGTTTCCTGGTAGGGGTTTTCCTGAAACGCGCCTTCGGCAAAGGCTTTTAAACCAGCATGCAGCTTTTCGAACTCATCCGGGAACATGAGCACGCCGGGATCGGGCCGGGTGGCGTGCTGGATGATCAGCAGCCGAAAGTCCTTTAACCGCTCGCACACATGACGATGAGCGGAATCCAGAAAGTCCTCCCAGTACTGTCCGGCCTCCGGGCTGCTAAAGCCCATTGCCTGGTTAAGACGGTCTTCGGGCAGAAGCCGGCTGAAAGGGTTGAAGCCGTGGACCCGGTCGGTTTTGGTCACCATGAGATAAACCGGGAATCTGGCCCCGCACACCCGCATGAGCTGATCAATTCGTTTGCGCAGATTCAGTCCGTTTTCCCGCAGGGTGTCTGCGTCCTGGGTCAAAAGCTGATCTGCACCCACAGTGAGAATCAATCCGTTTAACGGCTCTTTTTTCCGGTACCTGGCCAGCAGGCCCAGAAAGCGTTCCCATTCCTCCCGGTCCGGCTCCTGGTCAATGGGGATGGAGTATCGCCCGGCCGTGTCCAGGACAATGGCTTCGTCAAAAAACCACCAGTCAAAATTCCGGGTGCCCCCAATGCCGGTGTTGACTTCAGCCACCGGGGAATTTGCCTTGGCGTTTTTAATGGCCGTTGTCTTGCCGGTGCCCGACTCTCCCATCACCATAAACCAGGGCAGCACATAAAGCGGGTTGCCGGCTTTCTTCAGGTTGGACTGGCGCAGCAGGTCCACGGATTTTTTCCATTTGTCCTGCAGTTCCTGCAGCTGGCGGCGTTCATGCAAAGGCGCCTGGCCGATGGCTTCATCATCCTGGGCAATGATCTGCTTGACGAACTTGCGTTCCCGGCGCTGGAGAAAGTATCTTTTGAGAAAGAAAAAACCGAGCACGAGACCTAAAATGCCGGCTCCCATGGCCACGCCCACCCACCACGGCCATTGTTTGGCAATGACCAGAAATGCAATGCCCGCGGCCAGGGCCAGTAGCAGCAGCGTGTATAAAAAGTATTTCAAAATTTTACGAATCATGGTCCCGGATCCGATTTTTGCAGTTAAAACAATTTTTCCACAAGGCGGCCGAGGCTTTCATAGTAGAAAACATAGGCGCCGATCACGGCAACCGGCGGCAGTGCGAAAAACAACACGGCCTGCCACAACCCCTGTCTGCCGGAAAAACTTTTCCCCGCCCCGGCCCTGTCCTGGTAGGCCTCAGGAAACAACGATTCAGGCAGGTTCATCTCCTGGTCTTCGGAAAAATATTTCAGCAGATTCTCCACCTTGATCTCGGAGAGCTGCATCTGATCGTCATCCGTGTAATACCGGCCCTTGTAGCCCAGCGCCAGGCAGTAGGTGAAGACCTCCCGGATTTCCCGGTCGGTTTCCTTGAGTTTTTCAAGCCGGCTGAAAAATTCCTGCCCGGCCATGGTGGTCTGGAAAAACTTGAGCTGCAGCTGGTTTTGCTGCCATTGCCCCTTTTCCGGCCAGTCCGAGCACATGATCTGTTCATCCACCCAGGCGCAGACCGGGAAACAGGCCTTTTTCCAGTCCGAGCTGGAGATTTTGGCCTGCTGGGCGTAACGGCCCGAGCGTTTTAAAAGTGCGTCATAGTCGGCCTGCACAGTCTGGAAATCCGTCTGGCCGCCGCTGCCGCAGTCCACCCGGTACAGGGTATAGGCAATAATCTCCATAAAGCAGTCAATCAGCCGGACCGCCGTCGGGTTCGGCTTCCGGGCCGGGCTTGCGGAATGGTTTGATTCGTTCATGGCCGTCACTCCGAAAATTGGAATTGATTGGCAAACCGGAGAACAGCAGCCGGTCAGGACTGCTTCTGCAGGACAACGAGTTCCGCGTACAGGTCATCCGGGGGATTTTCCCAGTAAATCTGAATATTTTGACTGCGTTCAACATAACGCCAAAGCCCGTCGGACCGATCAAGCCGGAAATACTGGGAATCTGACCGTCTGGGAAGACCCGGCGGCGGAATTTTTGTCTGCTCCAAAGCAATGCCCGGCAGTGCCCTGGAAATCAAAGTTGGCATATGATCCACGGAGCAGATCTTGACAATATTGGTAAGTGCTTTTTTCAGGGCTGATTCCTTTGTTTTGCTGCGGATCACCAGGTAAAATTCGTTTCTCCGGTCAAGGGCTTCGGGCGGGATTTCCGCCCTGAAACCGATATCATCCTTTTCCAGACGAATAATGTGTTCCGGGCCGATGATGATGTCGTTTAACAGCTCGGTGATCAGGGTAGTGGCATCGGAAAAACAGCGCGTCAAATCGTTGTGGTCATATGCGGGCATCAGCTTGACGTCATTGGCGGTCTCGCCAAGGGCGTTGATCCGGTCGGAAAAGGAGCTTAGCTCTCCGACAATCTGCCGGAAAAGAGCATATACCTGCCAGGGATGCACGCTTGGTGCCTCAAGCAGGTGAAACAGAGCCGGGGCATACCGGTTTAAAGACCGCAGGGCCAGCAAATAAACCATGTATTCGGTGTCAAAACTGGAGGTCTGCATCTCCTTGGGGCTTTTGTATTCCTGGAGCTGTCGGCAGCGGGAGGCGATCTGATCCCGGACAGATTTGATCATTTGAAAAAGGCCGGCAGAACCGGTGACCGAAAGACACGGCGGCACAAACTGTTTTGACAGCAGGATATCTTCACCTTCCCGCCAAAGCTGGGCAATGGGGATAAGGGTGTAATCGTCTAAATCCGTGATTTCATTTTCCCAAAAAATACGCAGCAGAAACTGGAGCTTCCGAACACTTGCCCGGGGGCCGGCCGTGTAGATGTCTCCCACCTCCCCGGCCTCCCTGAAGGCCACCAGCCTGGCGGCAGCACTGCTCAACGCGTCGCTGTTCTCCAGAACCGCCACATTGGCGGCGTTGGGATCGAGTTTTCTCAGGCCGAGATACACCGTAAAAGGCTTGTCCGCCTCCACCCATGCATGGTCAAAGGACCTGGACTGAAGCAGGCTGTTTCCGGGAAATTCCACCCAGGTGCCGTCCTGAAAAATCAGATCCGCCCGGTTGATTTCCATGGTCTGGTTTTTCAGTGCGTCCTTGTTGATCCGGTTTTCGATAATGCCCCAGAAATGCGGGGTGAGTTGTTCTTTCAGAGGAAGCAGCAAAGACTGCTGGTATTGATCAAACTGCTGAAAATGATGGGGCTGTAAAAACAGGCCCTGGTGCCAGTATAACGGACTTTGTGACTTCATGAAGCGTCCCTGCTTGTATGCATCTGGTTGGCGTCAAGCTCAATGTTGATATGCAGATCTGCGGGTTCAACCTTGATTTTTTTTCTGATCAATCCTTCTTCGGTTCGTTTGACGGGAATACGCAGGACCGCACTGCACAATTCCGGCCGGCTGTTGAAATAACCGGCCACCAGCCCGATCCAACGGGCCTCTTTGACCCGGTCAAGGACCAGGGTCTTTTTTGTACCCGGGGAAATCACAAATCGCTGAAGATCTTCCAGGTTTTTCAATGAAACGGTTTTTCGCTCGTCGGGGTCATAGAGGTTTAGCAGGCGTTTGATGCCGTCCGGGCTTTGAATATAATTTTTGAAATCTGAGGCTTCGCTTAACTGGTAGGCCATCAGGATCAAGGTATGGGGGGAATTGTTGTATTCGTTGAGCTCCGGCGAGGCCTGGTAAGTGATTTGAAACGCGCCGGCTTTGAAATCCCAGTTGACCTCCGGGGGCGGGTCGGTCCTTTTGGCCCCGCATGCAAAGCAAAGCATCAGCAGGCCGGCCAGAAAAAAAAAGCATCGCCCAAAACTGCCGGTTGAATATTTATGGCAACAATAACTGTCCATCAAATCCCATTGCGCACGATTATGTAATCTAAATTTCAGGCATTTCGCCATTCACCGGAAATAGCTTCGCAAAAATTCCATAATACCTTTTGTTTGTAAAGAAAAAGTTTACATTTCCTTCATCAAAACGGGGTTATAAAATAGTATCGGTCGGGCAAACAAAATCTTAAGGAAAAATTTTCATTCCTGTTCGGTCTCTGGTTTGTATCGCAGCAAAAGCAGCGTCAAATCGTCGGACTGGGTGGCACCTGCGGCAAACCGGGTTACTGCGTCATGGATGGAATCCACGCCCCGGCCCGCCGAAAGCGAATTGATACCCCGGGCGGCCTCGATTAACCGTTTTTCTGAAAACAGTTCCTGTGCGGGGTTAAAGGCCTCGGTAATTCCGTCGGTGTAAATCAAAAGCGTATCCCCCGGATGCAGGGTCATGGTATTTGAATGGTAATCAATACCCGGCATGGCACCCATGACCAGATCCCCGGTTGAGGCGACAAACTCCGGCTGCTGCTCCCGGCGGATGACCAGCGGCGGGTTGTGGCCGGCATTGACATAACGGATTTCGCCGCTGGCAATGTCCATCACGCCGCAAAAAAGGGTCACAAACATATTGGAGGTGTTGTCCTCGGCCAACTGGTTGTTGACCCGCTCAACGATTTTTGTCAAATCAGCGCCGGCAGCAGCATTGGCCTTAAACAGGGTCATGGTGATGATCATAAAAAGCGAGGCCGGTACCCCCTTATCCGAGACATCACCCACCATGAAAAACAGTTCGTTTTTGTTTTCATCCAGCAGATAATAATCGTATAAGTCACCGCCCACTTCCTTGGCCGGCACCAGTTTTGCGCACAAATCGATCTTGTCCAGATCCGGGAAAGCCGGGTAAATGCGGGGCACGATGCTCATCTGGATTTCCCGGGCCCCCCGCAGTTCGCCTTCGATCATATTTTTTTCAGAGCGGGTTTTGAGTTCAGAGATAAGATTGGTGACAATAAAGAAAAAAATACCCAGGCCTGTGGTGTTTGCCACGATCATGGGAACGGTGATGGCCCGGACAATGGAAACCGCCTCGTCATAGGGGCGGCTTAGCAAAAGCACCAGCCCCATGTGCAAAAGCTCCATTCCCGCAGCAAAACCGGCTGCCGCATAAACAGAGGGGATCTTTTTTTTGTGCAGCAGAAACACGACTCCGCCCAGAAAACCCGCGATAATCGTTGCCGCGGTACAGGGCACCACAGTGAACCCCCCCACGAAAAACCGGTGAAACCCGCCGATGAGTCCGGCTGCGACGCCAACCACCGGACCGGCCAGAAGACCGGCAATGGCCGGGCCAAGATCGCGAATATTGGCGATGCCCCCAAGAATTTCCATGCCGCCGATGGTGCCGTAGATGGAAAACAGCCCGCAGACCAGGACCAGGATAAGCCGGTTTTGCCGGGTAAAGCGCTGTTCCAGGATTTCATTGAAAAACCGGGTCCGGGTCAGAATATAGGCAAAGACCATAATGACGCAGACGTTCGGGAAAAGAGCGGTTATTAACTCAATCATACGCATATGCCTTTTTGCCGCAGAAGATTAATGTTTGATGGCACCGTAAAAGTCCAATATCTGCGTTACGCGCGATTTCTCAGAATTTCACGTACGGCTAAGCACGCTGCATTCTTCGAAATCGCGCAAGCCTTGATCTTGAACTTTTTACGGCGCCATCTGAAAATCGACTTTTTACGAGAGCATCAATGTTTGGCCGAAAGCTTGCTCTTTAAATAATCGCCGACCCGAAAAATCTGTGTGAGGGTGATGGCAATCACGGTTGACAGGGTCAGCGAGGAGCTGAACATGGGTTTTAACCAGGCCGGAATATAGTTATAAAGGTCCGGCAGAATATCGGCGCTTAAGCCGAAGATAATGGCTGCGCCGATGACAAATATTTTTTGGGTATCCATTTCCACGGTCAGCAAAATCTGAATGCCTGCGGTGATCATATAGCATGTGACAAAAATCAGAACCGCGCCCATCACCGGTTTTGGCATCACGGAGAAAACAGCTGTGATTTTGGGCAGGCACGCAAAGAGGACAAACAGGCCGCCGGCAAAAAGCCCGATTTTCCGACTGGTGGTGCCCGTGGCCGCGGAAACCCCGATATTGCTCGAACTGGTGCTGATGCCCACCCCGCCCAGTATACCCGCAAGGGTGGTGCCGATACCGCCGGCCAGAAGCCCGTTGCTAATGCCGGTCATATCCGGTTGTTTCCATTGATCATCGCTGATTTTCTGGCAGGTGATCATGTCGCCGATGGCTTTCAGGCTCGTGCACAACGCAGCGATGATAAAGGGAAAAACCAGGTTTGGATCAAACTGCCAGGCGTTTTCCAGCAGGCCGGGCAGTTTGAAGCTCCGGGCGGCAGCCACCTTGTTAATGTCATAAATTGTCATTACGTCCGCTGTATAGGCCACCAGATAACCGATGACCAGCCCGATAAATACGCAATAGACCCGAACTCTGCCGGTGCCCCAGACACTGAGGCCGATCATGACCGCCAGGGTGGTGGCCCCGACCATGATATCCGGGATTTCGTAAAGGGCCTCGGCGGTTTTGATGCCCATGAAATTGGCCACTCCCAGGGGGATGAGTGCAATGCCCACCATCATGACCACAACCCCGGTCACCTCTGCGGGAAAAAGAAATCGCAGCCGCTTTACAAGGCGGGAAAAAAAAGACTCAAACAAGCCGGCCATTACAAACATGCCCGCCATCATCGACACCCCCCCGGCCCAGGCTGCCTGCATGGAAGCGGCAAAATAGGGCACCCCGGCCAGATAAGGACAGAGGTGACCCATCCCGATCCGTCCCCGGAGGCTTTGCAGCATGGTGGTTATCCCGATGGCGATCATGGTCATGCTCACCACCCGCTGGACCTCCAGCTGCGATCCCCCGACTTCACCGACCACAACAACCGGCAGGATCAGGGTGCTGGACATGACAAAGGTGTGCTGGATGCCGGAAAGCAGACAGATCAGAAAAGAAGGGCTGTCATCGCGCCCGTATATCAGATAGCTCGGTCTGGCCATGGATTACCTCATCCAGATGGGTTTGGGCGGGAAAAAATCCGCAGCCACTATATAGCGCTCGCCGTTTACGGTTACAGCCCGCAGATAGGCCAGCTTTTTGGAAGGGTTGACATCACCCGGCCTGGGACGCCGATAGGAGACCCAGGCGCTTTGCTTTTCCCTGATGCGGCTGATCATTTTTTTGATAATATCGTATTTGAGCAGGTTGCGGCCTTCAAGATAGGGAAACGCGGGATCCACAACAGCCGTGCCGTCATCCCTGAACACGAGAATATAGGAATCCCGAAAGGAAAAAGGGCCGGCATCACTGCGGAAAGCATCAAAGGCGGCTTCTTTTTTCTCCTCAATCAGTTCAACCGCATCATCGACCATTTCAATAATAAACTCTTTTTCCGTGCGGATATTGTAGACGCCGGAGCCAACGAAAACCTCCCGGCCGTCGGGCATGACCGCTTTTTTGGCATATCCGCTTTTCCACGTGGGAATAAACTCCCCGGGCCGCGTCCACATATAATGCACCCAGCCGCCGCCGTTTTCCGCCTTTTCAATGAGAAGGCGGATCAACGGGCGGCCGTTGACATCTTTCATGTCATAAAGATCCTGGCCGACCAGCTGATCCTGCACGGGATGAAAAATATTGACGCCTTCCATGGTATAGATAAACAGGTAGATTTCGCCCTGAAACCAGCGGGAACCCTTTTGAGCAAACGCGTCAAAGGCCTTTTCCCCTTTCTCTTCAAGGACCCGGGCCGCGTTGTTGACCATGGAGACCACCCGTTTGGTTCGCTTGTAATAGTAGGTGGTCTCTTCTGCTTCCGCGCCTGCGGAAATTTCGGGCAGGACAAGCAGGAAGGCGAGCAGCGGCAGAATGATGTATAGCCTCACGATTACTACCGGCATCCGGATTGCGAACTTTTTTGCAGTCATCGGATCGGATGGCTGCTGAAGGCTTTTTCTTAGCATAAACGGCTCATTGCCGAAAGATCCTGGTGCAGGTGAATTATGATGGCGCCACCTGAAGTCAGACTTTTTACGGTGCCATCAATTATCGTTTAAAAAAGGGGCAAAAACCCGCCGGGCACCTTGCTGCCATTTTTCCACCATTGCCGGAAAAATGAATTGCCGAGTGTAGTTATCATTTAACAATACGACATTCAAGCATTTTCGCCGGCACCAGACCAACAGCCCCCGGTTGACATGCCAGGGGTTTTGGATATAGTTATGTTGATTGTACCATATCCTTAACCCATTAAAGAAAGCTGTGGACAATGCCCACTGATAAAGAAATTCTTGAATATCACAACAAGCCCCGTCCCGGTAAAATCGAGGTGGTGCCCACAAAGCCCTGCATGTCCCAGGGCGATCTCTGCCTTGCTTATACACCGGGCGTGGGTCTGCCATGTGTCAAAATCCAGAAAAACCCGGATCTGTCCTATGATTACACGGACAAGGCCAACCTGGTGGGCGTGATCACAAACGGCACCGCCGTGCTGGGACTGGGCAATATCGGGGCCCTTGCCGGAAAACCGGTCATGGAGGGCAAGGCGGTATTGTTCAAGCGCTTTGCCGACCTGGACGTGTTTGACATCGAGATCAAAACCGAGGATCCGGACGAATTTATCCAAACCGTCCGGCTGCTGGAGCCCACGTTCGGGGGCATCAACCTCGAGGACATCAAGGCCCCGGACTGTTTTTACATCGAAGACACCCTGCGCCGGGAGATGAACATCCCGGTTTTCCACGACGACCAGCACGGAACCGCTATTATTTCCGGAGCTGCGCTGATCAACGCCTGCCGCCTGACCGGCCGGGAGCCCGAAGATCTGCAAGTGGTGGTCAACGGCGCGGGTGCGGCCGCCATTGCCACAGCGCGGATGTATGTATCCCTGGGCGTCAAAAAGGAAAACATTATTTTTGTGGATTCCCGGGGCGTAATTTACCAGGGCCGCAAGCAGGGCATGAATCCCTACAAGGAGGAATTTGCCGCTGCCACGGACAAGCGCACCCTGGCCGATGCGGCGCAGGGCGCCGATGTTTTGCTGGGCCTTTCGGTGGAAGGCGCCTTTACAACGGATTTGCTGCGGCTGTTAAACAAAAATCCCATCATTTTTGCCCTTGCCAACCCGGAGCCGGAAATCGGTTATTACGAGGCCAAAGCGGTACGGCCGGATGCCATTATTGCCACGGGCAGATCCGACTATCCCAACCAGGTCAACAATGTGCTGGGATTTCCCTATATTTTCCGGGGCGCCCTGGATGTGCGCGCATCGGCCATCAACGAGGAAATGAAGCTGGCCGCGATACATGCCCTGGCCAAACTGCCCCGGGAGGATGTGCCCGACTCGGTGATCCGGGCCTACGGGGGCACGGCCCTGACCTTCGGACCCGACTATATCATCCCCAAGCCCCTGGATTCCAGGGTGCTTTTGAAAATCACCCCGGCTGTGGCCCGGGCCGCTGTTGAAACCGGGGTGGCGCGCACGGAGATCAGCGATCCAGGCGCCTATATCCAGGCTTTGGAGGCCCGCCTGGGACCGGAACGCGAAATCATGCGCAAGATCATCACCCGGGCCCAGCAGAACCCCAAGCGGATCGTGCTGCCCGAAGGCGACCATCCCGTGATCTTAAGAGCCGCTCATCACGCCGCCAGCGAAGGCATCGCCCGGCCCATTCTGCTGGGCAGTCACGAGGAGATAAAGGACCTGGCCCGGCAGCTCCACGTGCCATTGGACGGCATTGAAATCATCGACCCGGCTCAAAGCCCCCTGTTTGACCAGTATACAGGCAAACTGCACATGATGCGGGCGCGCAAGGGATGGGGACCGGCTGAAACCCGCCATCAGCTGAAAAACCGGTTCGTGTTCGGGGCCATGATGGTCCATGAAGGCATGGTTGACGGTCAGGTCCACGGCATCAGCCGATCCTATCCGGACGCCATCCGGCCGGTGCTCCAGGTCATCTCCCGGCGACCCGGTGTCAGCAAGGTGTCCGGGGTTTATCTGATGGTCTTCCGGGATCGGATACTGATGTTTGCCGATGCTACGGTCAACATCAACCCTTCATCCGAAGATCTGGCCGAAATCGCACTGCTGACCGCGGAAATGGCGCGGTTTTTCGACATCAACCCCAGAATCGCCATGCTTTCGTTTTCCAACTTCGGCGACACGCGTCACCCGGATGCCCAGCGGGTGGAAAAAGCCGTGGAAATCGCCATGAAACGCGACCCTTCCCTGACCATTGACGGCGAAATGCAGGCGGATACGGCACTGGTCTCCGAAATCTTAAACCAGCACTACCCGTTCAACCGCCTGGGCGCGCCGGCCAATGTGCTGATATTCCCGGAGCTGGCATCCGGCAACATCGCCTACAAGCTCATGCAGCGGCTGGGCGGGGCCAAGGCCGTGGGCCCCCTTTTGATGGGCATCAGCAGACCGTTTAACGTGGTCCAGCGCGACACGGACATGGAAAACGTGGTCAACGTCATGGCCATTACCGTGGCCCAGGCCCAGGAATTTGAGCGCAAGCAGCAGAAAAAGCCATCGGTCTTCGGCCATGCCGACCCGGCATAAACAGGTTGAAGTGGCCGTGGCCATGCCGGTGTTCGGCACCTACACCTACCAGGTGCCGCCGGCCCTGGAAGGCCTGGTGGAAGCCGGCAAACGCGTGCTTGTGCCCTTTGGCTCCCGTCGAATCACGGGCTATGTGCTGGGAGATGACAGCCGGGACACCGCGGATAACCTAAAGCCCGTAGACGATGTCATAGATGACGACACCCCGCTGTTTCCGGCTGAAATGATTCCGTTTTTCCGCTGGATTGCCGACTATTACATCCATCCCATCGGCGAGGTCATCTCAGACGCCCTTCCCGGGGGCATCAACCCATCGGAATACGCGGTGTTTTCGCCCACTGCCCGGGGCCGTCGGGCCCTGGAGGAAAACACCCTGGACACTGCCGAGAAAAAAGTCCTGGCCCGGCTTACTGAAAAGGCCTGCAGATGGGCGGCGCTGTGCAAAAATACCGGTGAAGACATTCCCCGCAGCCTTTTGGAAAAAATGCGCCGGCAGGGACTGATTGAAAAACAGCACCAGCTCAAGCGGCAGACCGTGCGCACCAAGACCGAGCGCTGTGCCGCCCTGGCGGATACATCTGCGGACGAATCCGGCCTGTCTGAACCCAAAGCCAAAATTATCCAACATCTGCGCACCAATGGCCAAAGCCCGGTGGCGGCCCTGAAAAAAATCGTCCCCACGGCTGCCGCACACGTGCGCGACCTGGCCAAAAAAGAAATTGTCTGCATTGTGGAACAGGAGGTCTACCGGGACCCGTTTGGCGATCCCGTGACCCCGGACACCCCGCCCCGGCTCACCGCCGAACAGCAGCGTGTGGTGCGCGAGGCCGCAGAGGCGGTCACATCCGGATTCCGCACCTATTTGCTGGCGGGAGTGACCGGATCAGGCAAAACCGAGGTCTACATGCACATTGCCGCCCATGCCCTGGAACACAATCGCACGGCCCTGGTCCTGGTGCCGGAAATCGCCCTGATCTCGGAAATCGAGCGCCGGTTCCGGGCCCGGTTCGGCGCCCGGGTGGCGGTGCTGCACTCCGGGCTGTCCGCCGGCGAGCGCTTTGACCAGTGGATGCGCATTGCCCGGGGCGAAGCCCCGGTTGTCATCGGCGCCAGATCTGCGGTATTTGCGCCCTTGACCCAACCCGGGGTCATTATCGTGGACGAAGAGCACGACACCTCGTATAAGCAGGAAGGCCGGCTGCACTACAACGCCCGGGACATGGCCGTGGTCCGCGCCAAGCTGGCAAACGGGGCTGTGGTGCTCGGATCGGCCACCCCCTCGGTGCAGTCGGTGTATAATGTGGCCGCCGGAAAATTCCGCGAACTTAACCTCACCCGGCGCATCCACCGCCAGGCCATGCCCGAGGTGGCGGTGGTGGATCTGCGGCAACACAAGGGGCTGAAGGGCGCGCGCCGGTTTATCACCCCGCCCCTGGAAGAAGAGATCCGGGCCACTCTTGGCCGAAATGAGCAGGTGCTCTTGTTTTTAAACCGCCGGGGCTTTGCCAGCTACCCGGTGTGCGCCCAGTGCGGCGAGGCCCTGAAATGCCGGCACTGCGATATCACCCTGACGCTTCACAAAAAAGCCAACATTTACAAATGCCACATGTGCGGCTATTTCCGGGCCGCTGTCTCCAAGTGCGACACCTGCGGGTCGGCTTCGATCAAGCAGCTGGGAACCGGCACGGAAAAACTTGAGGACGCGGTGGCCACGCTTTTCCCGGAAGCCCGGGTGGCGCGAATGGACAAGGACACCATCAACCGCAAAGGCGCTTTGCTCAAAATTCTCAAAGACCTGCGGGAGCAGAAAATCGACATTCTGGTGGGCACCCAGATGGTGGCCAAGGGCCATGATTTTCCCAACATCACTTTGGTGGGCATCATCTGTGCGGACCTATCCCTGTCGTTTCCGGATTTCCGGGCCGGGGAGATGACCTTCCAGGTCCTGGCCCAGGTGGCCGGCCGGGCCGGCCGGGGCACAGCCCCCGGAAAAGTGGTGCTCCAGACGTACAGTCCGGATCATTTTGCCATCAGGGCAGCCCGGATTCAGGATTTTATGTCTTTTTACAACCAGGAAATCAAATTCAGAAAAGCCCTGCAATACCCGCCCTTTGCCCGCATGACCCAGCTGAAAATCTCCGGCCGGGACAAAACCAAAGCCCGCCAGCAGGCAGAAGACCTTGGCCGCCTGTGCCAGCAGATCCAAAACAGCGGTGATCCGAACTTAAAGCAGGTCCAGGTCCTCGGCCCCATTGAGTCCCCGGTCACCCGCATCGCCGGCCGCTACCGCTGGCAGATCCTCCTAAAGGCCCCGGAAGCCGGGGCTGTCCGAAAAATGCTCAATCTTTTGCGCACCCAAAACCCTTCGGCCTTCCCGGGCCGAGAAATCCACACCGCCATTGACGTGGATCCCTTTTTCATGATGTAGGCCCGCCGGGCCCGCCCCACAACCGGCAAAGAAAAGAATCGCCTGCCGCATTAAACATCTGCCCAAACGCACCGAAAGGTAAACACAGAACCGGTGACGGGTTTGGAAAAATTCCCGTGAGCCGGTGGCGCGTTTCATCCTAAACAACATTGTTGCTTAGAAACAATGTTTACAAGCAAACCCGGGAGGTAGCAATGAGATCAATCCGGAAAATGAGCCTGAATGCCAAAATTGTCGCCATATCCGTGGTTCCCGTGCTTGTGGTGGCCCTTGTTTTATGGGTTGTCAGCAGCCAGTCCCTGGAAAAAAGCATTTACAGTGAAAAAAAGGAAAAAACCGGAGAACTGGCGGAAGTGGGGCTTTCAGTTCTGAAAAACTTTCATGAAAAGCAGGAGTCGGGCCAAATGTCGCGCCAGGAGGCGCAGGCGCGCGCAAAGGAAACCGTGCGCGCCATCCGTTACGGCCCGAAAATGAAGGATTACTTCTGGATCCAGGATTTCACCCCGCGCATTGTCATGCATCCGTTCAGCCCGGACCTGGAAGGAAAGAATGTTTCTGATATCACGGACCCGGACGGACGCAACCTTTTTGTTGAATTCGCCAAAACGGCAAAACAGGAAGGCGCCGGCCACGTACCCTACAAGTGGCAGTACTATGACAACGAAGGACAGATCGAGCCGAAACTGTCCTATGTGGCGGAATTTAAACCCTGGGACTGGATCATCGGCACGGGCGTCTACGTTGAAAGCATTCAAAAAGACATAGCGGCCCAGACAAGGCTGCTGATGTTGATTTCCCTGGCCCTTGCCGGTATATCCATTGCAGTTGCCTTTTTCTTCAGCCGCCGGACCAGCCGGGCGCTGGCCGGAATCGTCGAAGGCCTGGGCAAAAGCTCCGAGCAGGTGGCCTCCGCCTCCGGCCAGATTGCCTCTTCAAGCCAGTCCCAGGCTGAAGGCTCAAGCGAGCAGGCTTCAAGCCTTGAACAGACCTCTGCGTCCCTGGAGCAGATCGCCTCACAGACCCGGCAAAACGCGGACAATGCCGAAATGGCCGACGGGGCGGTCAAGGAAACGGCATCCGCGGTGGACTCCGGCGTTGCCTCCATGCAGCGCATGAACACGGCCATAAACGAAATAAAAGAGTCTTCCAACGAGACCTCAAAAATCATCAAAACCATTGACGATATCGCATTTCAGACCAATCTGCTGGCATTGAACGCCGCTGTTGAGGCCGCCAGGGCCGGGGAGGCGGGCAAGGGCTTTGCGGTTGTGGCCGAAGAGGTCAGAAACCTGGCCCAGCGAAGCGCCGAAGCCGCCAGCAACACTTCCCGGCTCATTGAGCAGTCCCAGCAAAACGCGGGCAACGGCGTGAACGTGGCAGAGGAAGTGGCCGCGCAGCTCAATTCCATCAAGGACAGTTCGGGCAAGGTCAACACCCTTATCGGCGAGATCGCCGCAGCATCAAAGGAGCAGTCCCAGGGAATCGAGCAGGTCAACACCGGGGTTTCGGAAATGGACAAGGTGGTTCAGCAAAACGCGGCCAATTCCGAGCAGTCGGCCAGTGCAGCCCAAGAGCTTTCCTCCCAGGCCGCAGAACTCGAGCAGATGGTGGCCCAACTGCAGGCCGTGGTGGGCGGCAAAAGCACCCGATGATTGGAGTTTAACGCACCAGCCCCGGTCGCATGCGGTCTTCAAGGGATTTGCGCCAGGTTTCAAGGGCGGCCGTATCGCTTGTGCGCGGGATCTGCGGGAGCATGTCACCAAAGCGGATCCGCACGCGGGACAGCGGTTTGGGCACAAAAAACCGGTCCCAGGAGTTAAAGATCCATTTGGCATCGGCTTCCACATACACGGGCACCAGCCGCGCCCCGCTGTCCATGGCGATTTTGACGGCCCCGTTTTTCACCACCCCGGCCGGGCCCCTGGGGCCGTCTAAAATATGGGCCCCGAGCCGGTTTTCCTGCAGATGCCGGATCATCTGCGACATGGCCGTGCGCCCGCCCCTGGAAGAAGATCCGCGCACCGTGTGCCATCCCGTGTAATTGGCCACCGCTGCAATCATCTCCCCGTCCCGGCTCCGGCTGATCATCAGCCCGGGCCGGTATTTCGCATAGGCTTTAAAGGGACGGATCAGGGAGAAAAACTGCTGGTGCCAGACGCATAGCAGTACCTTCCCGCCGGCCTCAACATGCTGCTGCCAGGGCGCTTCATTGATCACCCGCAGCCGCAAACAGGCCGAATATACCCGGATGAACCGGTAGACCAGGTATGCAAAGCGTTTTGAATAAAGCAGTTTTTTGGTATTCATGGTTATAGCCGTTCCTTTCCAATGCCTTTGCAGGCATGCAGGGTTTCTGCCGCGGTTTTTGCTTTCATGTTCCGGCCATACCCGCTTTTGCCCAAGGCGTCAAGGGTTGTGCCGGCTCTGGTCACTTCCCGATGGGCGGCATCCTGCATCAGCTTTGGCCCAAAAAAGAAGAAATCATTTCGAATCTATTGCATTGTGGCATCATTGCCGGTAAGCTTATTTATTGTCCGCTGTTTGTCAGGAAGGAAGCCCTGCGGCCGGGGTCAGTTTTTTCGCTCCTGACCGTTTACGGATTCATCAAATGGCTTCGCTAAAATTTCAAAAACTCGGCCTGTCGGCCTCAAACAGTTTGAAATTTTTTTAGCTTCGGCATTTGCTGAATTTTTCCGTAAACGCTCAATGTCGCTTACAAACCGACCCCGCCCTTGGACTTCCTTGGAGGTGTTCCCACGGGCCGCAGCCCAGGACCGAGCTATAACAGTAACTTTTCCTGAAGTTACTTCCAAGACTTGGATGTGTTGCTCCGGATTCCTTGGTGTGAAAATTTGCACACAGTCGGCCATGATGCCGGCCCGGGGGTGGTTTGCGAGTCGCATTGAGCGCGCAAGCGGTCAGCAGGGAGCAAACCGCCACCGGGTCGGCATCATGCGAAAATTATAGAACCAAGCACGAACAGCAACTTTTTTGAAGTTAGAAGCGCATCCTGCATCCTGACTCCGGCCCCTGGCCCCACCTGCTGTGACACTGCCATAAGAATTTGAAACGCCTAATTTGGGAATCAAATTTTCTTGACAATAGACGACCGGTCTACTAATATGCATGGGCATGAAATCCCAGACCCGAAAAACAATCCTGACTCAGGGAGCCCGGCTGGTGTATGAAAAAGGGTTCAATCACACGGGCATCGGCGAAATCCTCAAGGCCGCCAACGTCCCCAAGGGCTCATTTTATCATTATTTTGCCAGCAAGGAGGACTTCGGCCTGGCCCTGATCGATCACATGGCCGCCTGGGCGGCGTCGGTGGGCGATGCGGCCCTACACGACCCGGACGCCTCCCCTCTCACCCGGCTGCGCAACTATTTTCAGGCCTATGCAGACAGGCTTGAAAATAACGGTTTTCATGGCGGCTGCCCGGTGGGCAACCTCTGCCAGGAAATGAGCGATCAAAACGAGCGGTTCCGGCAGCGGCTGGAATCCATTCTGGAACAGATGCGCGAAAAAATCGGCCAATGTCTCCAACAAGCCCGGCAGTCCGGTGAAGTGAGCCCGGGTATAGACATTGACACAACCGCCGGTTTTATCCTCAGCGCATGGCAGGGCACCCTGCTGCAGGCCAAGGCCTTAAAAAGCGCCGCCCCGTTGGCGGCCTTCAGACAGATGGTATTTGACCATTTGCTGAAATCCGGCCCGCCCTGTCACCGCCAATCATAAGCAAAAGGAGGGAAACCCATGGGAAAATGGCATAAAACCGGATGCGTGCTGTGCGCCCAGAACTGCGGGCTGGAACTGCTGGTGGAAAATGGCCGCATCGTGCGCGCCCGGCCGGACAGGGACAACCCCCGCAGCCGGGGCTATGTGTGCCGCAAAGGGCTGAACATCGCCTATCACCAGTATCCCAAAGACCGCGTCACCGAGCCCTTAAAAAAGGTCAACGGCCGGTTTGAGCCCGTCACCTGGGATCAGGCCATTGGCGAAATCGCTGAAAAAATGCAGGCCATCTCCGAAAAGCACGGTCCCCAAAGCCTTGCCTACATGGGCGGAAGCGCCCAGGGCGGCCACATGGAGGCCACCTTCGGCCTGACCTGGCTGCGGGCCATGGGTTCGCAGTATTATTATTCATCCGCCGGCCAGGAATTTTCTGACGCATGGTGGCTTTTCGGCCGGATACTGGGCAAGCAATACAACCTGGCCATCCCGGATGAGCATGCAACCGAGATGCTCGTGGCCTGGGGATGGAACGGCATGGCAAGCCACCAGATGCCCCGGGCCAGAAAGACCCTGACGGAAATTTCCCGGGATCCGGATAAAATACTTGTGGCCGTGGATCCCCGCAAAAGTGAAACCGCTGCTGCCGCAAACATTCATCTGCCGGTAAGACCCGGGGCCGATGCCCTGCTGATAAAGGCCATGATCGCCATTATCGTAAGCAATGGCTGGGAAAAATCCGATTATATCCGCAATCACGTGGAAGGCTGGGACCGGATCCGGCCCTGGTTTGAAAATTTTGATGACAAAGCGGCGATTTCCGCATGTGAGCTGGAATTTGAGCCGGTATATGAGCTGTGCCGCCTCATGGTAACGAAAAAATGGTGCGTGCACCCGGACCTGGGGCTTTACATGGGCCGGAAAAACGTTTTGAGCCTTTATTTTCTCATGATCCTGGAGGCGGTGTGCGGCAACTTCATGGTCCGGGGCGGAAACGTGATCCCGGGATTTGTCGTGCCCATGGGGTTTCATGCAGATGAAAGAAACCCCAAAACCTGGCGCACGGCCGCAACCAACATGCCCCCTGCGGCCGCCGGCTCCTTTCCTCCGGCGGTGATGCCCGAGGAAATCCTGTCCGATCAGCCCAAGCGGCTGCGCTGCGTGTATGTCAGCGCGGTCAATCCCCTGCGTTCCTATCCCGATACCCATGCCTATGAAAAGGCCTTTTCCAGCCTGGACCTGCTGGTGGTAAACGACATTGTCATGAGCGAAACCGCCCGGTTTGCCCATTATGTCCTGCCCTGCCGGAGCTTTTACGAATCCTGGGACACCACCTTTTTCCCCAACACCTTTCCGGAGGTTTTTTTGCAGCTGCGGCGGCCGGTGGTTCAGCCCCCGGGATCATGCCTGGAGTCCTCCCAGATTTCCACCATGATCGCCGACCGGATGGGCCTGATCCCGCAAATACCGGATTCGCTTTACCAGGCCGCCGCGTGCACCCGGTTGGATTTCGGCGCCCGGCTTATGGAGTGGGCGAACGAAGAGCCTGCGGCCATGGCCGCCATGCCCTTTGTGCTGGCCAAAACTTTGGGCCGTCAGTGGGATTCCGCGGCCCTGGCCGCCGTCTGGGGCCTTTTGATGACCGCGCCCAAAGCATTCCGGAAAAACGCCGCACGGGCGGGATTTGAACCGGGCGCCGACCAGGGGGACCGGATCTTTCAGGCACTGCTCGACCACCCTGAAGGCTTATGGGCGGGGATCGCAGACCCGGATGAAAACATGAACCTCCTCAAAACCGAATCCGGCAAACTGGAAATTTTTGTGCCTGAACTGGAAAATCCGGCAAAGGCCCTGGCGCCTGAAGCGGAAAAAGCAGAACTTCGCATGCCGCCGGACTTTCCCCTGATTCTGCACGCGGGCCGGCATTTTGACTGCAACGCCAACACCCTCATACGAAACCCCGAATGGAACATAGGCAAACGCGACTGCACCGTGGCAGTGCATCCCGATGAAGCACAGGCACTGGGCCTGGAAGACGGCCGGCTGGTGGAAGTCACCACAGCGGCGGGCTCGGCCCGGGGGCCACTGCAGATCAGCAAACAGGTGCGGCC
The DNA here is from genome assembly GCF_013761005.1 of Desulfosalsimonas propionicica. Taxonomy (NCBI): domain Bacteria; kingdom Pseudomonadati; phylum Thermodesulfobacteriota; class Desulfobacteria; order Desulfobacterales; family Desulfosalsimonadaceae; genus Desulfosalsimonas; species Desulfosalsimonas propionicica. The sequence goes on along the minus strand of NZ_JACDUS010000001.1, from coordinate 647,055 downwards.
GGGCATGGTGATCATCCCCCACGGTTTCGGCCTTCAGTATGGGGATGAAACCCATGGGATCAACGTCAACGAGCTGACGCAAAACACCCACCGCAGCGACCTGGGCACCCCGATCCACAGGTTTGTGACCTGCAGACTGACCGCGGTCTAATGATGATAGCCTGTAAAAAGTCTTTTTTACTTGCAGTGTTAAATTTGAAGTGATTAAGTGTTAAGTAAAATCAAGAGGTTATTCTTTTTATTCGTTGTCGGTTATAGAAGTTTCTGAACTTTACGGTGCAATCAATGATGATGGTTTCGTAAAAAGCTTTTTACCGCGTCCGCTGTTGTTGCAGGAAGGAAGTTTATAGATGGCGCTGTAAAAAGTTCAAGATCAAGGCTTGCGCGATTCCGAAGAATGCAGCGTACTTATCCGTACGTGAAATTCTGAGGAATTGCGCATAACGCAGATATTGGACTTTTAACGGCGCCATCAATGATGGGGGGAAATCATGTCGCTTGTATCCCTTGTGGAGTGCAGCAGTTACGATAAAGTGACAATCCGGAGGGCCATTGAAGACAGCCTTTCTTTGATCCGGTTTTCACCCGCGGATTTCAAAGGCGCCCGGGTGGCTGTAAAGCCAAACCTGCTTACCGTGGCAGACGATAACAGCGGAGTGATCACCCATCCGGAGTTTTTCCGGGCCGCGGTCAAAATTGTCAAGGACAACGGCGGCATCCCGGTGCTGGTGGAATCACCGGCCGTACATTCCCTGGACCGGGTGATCAGGAAAACCAGCTACAAGGCAGTGCTCGAACAGGAAGGGATTTTGACCGCGGATCCTTCAGACGTACAGACCCTGCATTTTGACGGCGCCCGGCGATATCCGCACATTGATATCGCCAGGGCCTATTTTGACGCGGACTTGATCCTGTGCCTGCCCAAATTCAAAACCCATGGCATCACCGGCATTACCGGCGCGGTCAAGCTGTTGTTCGGGGCCATGGCCGGCATGGAAAAATCCAAGATGCACCTGCGCCTGCCCCGGCATTCGGATTTTGCCGATTTTCTCCTCGACCTTTACGGCGCCATGAATTTTGGATTTGATCCGCCCAAACCCCTGATTCACGTCATGGACGCGGTCTGCGCCCTGGAAGGCGAGGGCCCGGGCCGGGGCGGCCGGCCCAGGCAGCTAAACACGGTGATTGCCGGCACAGACGGCATTGCCGTGGACTATGCGGGAACCCGGGTGGCGGGCCTGGATTTCAGAAACATTCCCACCATTGCCAAGGGTTTTGACAGGGGCTGGGGCGCAAAATCGGCCAAAGGCATTGACCTTGTGGGCGAACCCCCGGAAAACCTGCAGGTTGCCGACTTTGTGCCGGCAACCGGAGACTCGCTGTTTTCAAATGCATTTCGATGGCCGTTAAACACCCGTACCTTTAAAAACCTGTGCGTGGAGCGGCCCGTGCCAAGAGCGGATTTGTGCACCGGCTGTCTTGAGTGCATGAAAATTTGCCCGGCCGGCGCCATCAGCCCGCCCCAAGGCAAAAAAAGGGCCGTTCCGGCATACGATTATGGCACCTGCATCCGCTGCTACTGCTGCGTGGAAATCTGCCCGGAAGGGGCCCTGGAAAAAAAGCCGGGCCGGCTTCAGTGGATGTTTGACCGAATGGGCAGATGATTCCGTGTCTATGGTGTTTATGTCACCACCACCGCCTGACTTTGCCCCCTGCCCAAAAACTATACAAGCCCGGATACGTCCCTGTCTTCGAGCTGCACAAGCCATTGGGCCAGCACCATACCGATCATGGCAAGGCACTCCATGTCCAGATACTGCGCTGCCCCCCGTTGAAACAACAGGGTGGTGTCTGCGGGAAAATCCTCGTCCGCGTCATTGTATAACAGGCAGACCGGCACTTGCGGCAGCGCCTGAAACCGATAAGACAAATCACAGGAAATCCCCGAATCCCAGGATTGTCCCCCCAGGCGTGTGCAGGCATTCTCAAGGGCGCTGATCTGCCCGGAAAACGCCTTGGATATGGGTTTTTCAGCGGTATTGCCAAATCCTGTCACATAGGGAGCGGCATCCCTGAAATCCTTGTATGTCACAAGATCGCTGTCCGTGCCCGGATCTTTCGGGCACAGCAGCAGATATTTGCACAAAATCACGCTCACCGCGTGAGACGGGGCATTTCCCCGGGGATCGGCGATCCTGTCAGGGGAAATGGTGTAGATTTTGCCGAAAAAGGGAATTTCAATGGCATTGTTTTCCACCCGCACACCCAGAATTTCGGGCCTGCCGGTCAAATCCAGGGCAGCCACCGCTGCGAGATAATCATTTAAAATTTTACCAAAAATGGGGGCTTCTGAGGCCATGTCACCTTCCTGTATTTTCCTGAATTGTTTCTCCAGCTTGGCTCAAACACTTTGCCGCGCCATGGTCTTTGCACGTATCTTCAGCTCCGCCGGCATCATTTCGCCTTTGCCTGATCCTGTTCCATCTTTGTCCCGTAAACCGCGTAATAAGCCACCGGCACCACCAGAAGGGTAAACAGGGTGGAGGCAATAAGCCCGAAAATCAGGGCCCAGGCCAGCCCGGAAAATATCGGGTCAAGGGTTATGGGCCAGGCACCCAGCGCCGTTGTGGCGGCTGTCAGGACAATGGGGCGCAGGCGGATGGCTCCGCTCTGGACGATGGCTTCCCTTACCGGCATTTGCTCTGCCAGAGAATCGCGGATAAAATCAATGAGCACCACGGAATTGCGAATGACAATACCGCCCAGGGCGATCATACCGATCATGCTCGTGGCGGTAAAAAACACCAGGTCCTGATATCCGCCCACCTCGCCGCCGGCAACCAGATTCAGCAGCCAGAACCCCGGCATGATCCCGATCAGGGTCAGGGGGATGGCCATCATGATCAGCACAGGCATGAGAAAGGAATTGGTCTGGATGATCATGAGAATATAGATTCCGGCCAGGGCTACGGCAAAGGCAATCCCCAGGTCCCGGAACACCCGCAGGGTGATTTTCCATTCCCCCTCACCGGCCCACTGCGCCCGGATTCCTTCCGGAAGCGGGTTTTCGGCAAGCCGGGCCTGCATGTCGATAATGCCCTCGGCGGGCGCACGGCCTGCCATTTCTGCAGTCACATAAACCACTGGATCGAGATTCTTGTGATAAATGGTCTGCTCGTTGGGTATCCGGCGGATCTCCACAATTTCGGCAAGCGGCACCATATGCCCGGAAGCGGTATCCATGGGTATTCGGGTGAGATCCGAGAGATTGCTTCGGGCCTGGCGGGGCAGAATCATTTTTACATGCAGGGGCTGGCGCTCGTCTTCGTCGTGAACCCGGGCCGGTGTCGTACCGCTTACAGCCATCTGCAGGGTCTGAATAATCTCCCGGGTGGACACCCCGTGCAGGGCGGCCTTTTCCCGGTCCACCACAAAATCATACCGGTCGTGTACAGATTCGGTCATGTCATCGACATCCACCACAAAAGGCTCCTCGCGCATGAGCTGCTTCATGGGTTCGGCCGCGGCAATCAGCTCCTCATACGACTTGTCCGGACTCCCGTAGAGTTCGGCCACTATGGTGGCCAAAACCGGAGGGCCCGGCGGGACCTCCACCACCTGTATGGCCGCGTTGTTTTTTTCAGCAATCTTCATGAGGTCTTTTCGCAGGCGCAGGACAATGGCATGGCTTTGCATCTCGCGTCGGCCCTTTAATACCAGGTCAACACGGATATCTGCCTGGTGGGAGCCCTGGCGCAGATAATAATGACGCACCATGGCATTGAAATCCATGGGCGAATGGGTTCCCACGTAAGCCGTATAATGGGTGACCTCGGGCACGCCGCGCAGGTATTTTTCAAAATCGCGCACCACCGCATCCGTGCTTTCCAGGGTGGTGCCCTCGGGCATGTCAATGACGATCTGAAATTCGTTCTTGTTGTCAAAGGGCAGCATTTTGAGCGGAACCATCCGGAAAACCACCAAAAGCATCGACACTACAAGCAGAACAAGAATTGCGGTCAACAGCAGCCATCGCCGGATCCGGGATTCAAGAAACGGGGTGACCAGCTTCCGGTAAAACGTAAAAATCCATTCAGGGGGGCCCCTGGTTATGTGCTCTTCGGGGTCGGCTGTTTTTTGGCTTCCGGCAGCCGGGTGGTTGCGCAAAAGCCTGTAGGTCATCCAGGGAACGACGGTTAACGCGGCCAGGGTGGAAAATATAACGGTTAAGGGTACGTTAAGCGACATCGGAGCCATGTAAGGGCCCATCATGCCGGTGATGAAAAAAAGAGGGGCAAAGGCAATAATAATGGCCACTGTTGATATGAGCACCGGCGGCAGCACCTCCTGGACGGCAAACAGCGTGGCCTTAAACGGGTTTCGCTTTCCCATGAAAATGTGGCGCTGGATGTTGTCCACGTTGGTGATGGGATCATCAACCACCAGGCCAAGAGACAGAATCAGGGCAAACAGGGTGACCCGGTTGATGGTATAGCCGAGCAGGTAATTGCAAAACAGTGCCAGGCTGAAGCTGATGGGAACGGCCACGGCCACCACCAGTGCCTCGCGCCGCCCCAGGGCAAAGGCCAGCAGCACCACTACCGTGGCAATGGCGAAAAACAGGGAATTGAGCAGGCTGTTGACTTTCTCCTGTGCGGTGTATCCGTAATCCCGGGTGACTTCAATATGGACGTCATCGGGAATGACGCTTTTTTTGAGCTCCCCGAGCTCGGCCATGATACTGCGGGAAACATTGACTGCATTGGTTCCGGATTTTTTCGCAAGGGCCAGGGTAACGGATTGATGGGTAAGGGGCCGGTCCTGGAGATCGTGGGCTTCCCGGTAGCGGTGAGATTGGCCGATGCGGGTATAACATGTGGATTCGGCCGGGCCGTCTGTTATCTTTGCAATATTGCTGAGATAAACCGGACGGCCGTTGTCCACCCCCACAACCAGGTCCAGGACCTCCCGGGTTGAACGAAGAAACGAATTGGTGGTCACCGTGAAATTCTGGTTGTGCCGGTCGATATTACCTGCGGCAGAAGCCACATCCGCCCCCTGAAGCGCCCGGCTGACCTGCATCAAAGAAACATTATACCCGGTCATTTTTCCGGGAAGCAGCTCAACGCGGATTTCGCGCTGACAGCCGCCGACAATGTGGGTCCGGGAAATGTTTTTCAGTTTCGAAAGCCGCCAGAGGACTTCCTCGCCGATGCGCCTGAGCTCATGATCGTCGTAGCGTTCGGAATGCAGGCAGAGATTGACAATGGGCACATCATCGATGTCAACGGGCTTAATGGTCCAGCCCCTGACCAGCGGCGGCACCTGGTCGCTGTGCATGGTGATTTGATCATGGAGCTTGACCAGGGATTCAACCTGATTTTCGCCCACGTAGAACCGCACGGTGACAATGGCCATTCCCCGCCTGGAGATGGAATAAACGTATTCCACCCCGTCGATCTGCCAGAGAAGCTGTTCCAGGGGGGTGGCCACCAGTTTTTCAACTTCCCCGGGACCGGCGCCCGGTGCCTGGACATAAATATCGGCCAGGGGAACCACAATCTGGGGATCTTCTTCCCGGGGGGTAAGAAAGATGGCCGCCGCGCCCAGGCAAAGGGCGATCACCAGGATGATAATCGCGGGTGTGCCGGAAAGAAACGGCCTGACAATACCCGGAATCAGCCCTTTGGGTGGGTGCCCGTTATCGGCCATTGTTTCCCGGCTCCTGTGTGAGCACGGTTTCATGGCCGCTTAGCCCGGAAAGCACCTCCACTTGGTCGCCATAAACCTTTCCGGTTTTGATGTAACGCCGTTGCCAGCCGTCTTTGGTTTTCACCGAAACCAGCTCCAGCTGCCCGACCCGGCGCACAGCATTTTGCGGAATCAGGATGGCTTGGATTTCCATATAAGGAACCAGCAATTTACCGTACATCCCGGGATAAACCCCCTGGACTTCGGGCAGGCCCGCCTTGACCCGAAAGGTCCGGGTCCGGGGATCAACAGAGGGAACGATTTCATCAATCACCGCCTCCACCGTCGTGCCGGCGGCAGACAGCCGGACATTGCGAACGTCTCCGGGCCGGACCGCATCCATCAGTCCTTCGCGCACATTGGCCTCCAGCTGCAGTCCGCCTGCGGCGTGGACAATCAGCACCGGCTTTCCGGGCGCTGCCATGTCTCCGGGGTCAACCAGGCGCTTTAAGATGCGGCCATCTGCCGGCGCGCGGATCCCGGTGTAGCCCAGGGCAATTTCAGCCTCATGGACCATTTCTTTGGCCAGTTTCACCCCGGATTTTGCACCGGAAAAGGCTTTGCGGGAGCGCTCCAGGGCTGCTTTTGCCCGGAGAAATCCGGCCTGGGCCGCTTCCAGATCCTGTTTTGTAGCAGCCCCGGATTGGTAAAAATTTTTTATCCGGTTGTAATCCGATTCTGCCCGGGAAAAGGCGGCTTGCGCTGAGTTCACCGCCTGGGCGGCCTCCCCGCGGCGGGAAATGGCCGTCTGCAGCTGCTGCCGGGCCTGGGAAAGCCGGGAGTCAAGACGGTCGTCGTCTATTCTGACCAGCAGATCACCTTTTTTCACGTGATCGCCCGCCTTCACCCGGACTTCCATCACCGGACCCGCCACCCGGGGTTCGATGCGGGCCTGGTTTTTGGCAGCCACCGTGCCCACGGCCTCATACCACTCGGTCACAGTGGTGAGCGAGGCTTGGGCGGTGGCGGCTTCCGCAACGGCGGCGGTTTTTTTGGGGGCGACTATGCCGGGCCCGATCTTATCACCGGATAAAAGCCAGATCAGCAGGACCACCCCTGCTGCTGCCAGACCTGCGCCCATACTCATGTAAATGTGTTTTTTCTTCATTGCGGCTGCATCTGCAAAAAAGGTTTAGTTTCCTGATTGGCCCACAGACCCATGGCCCGGGCCGCCTCTGCCCTTGCCTTGATCTTGTCATACCTGGCCGCAGCGGCCCGGATACGGGCCCGGCGCCGGTCAAGCTCGGCCTGCAGGTATCGGGTGATGGTCACCGCCCCGCCCTGATAATGCTCCCGGACAAGACGGAACGATTCTTCTGCGCTTTGCACACTTTGCTTTGCCGCCTCATGGCGGGCTGCGGCATCCTCAAGGTTGAACCAGGCGCGCCTGACATCGTGCTGCACTTGAAGCAGGGTTTTTCTGTCTGCGGCAAGAAGCTCTTTTATCCGGGCCCTTGCCCTGGAAATCCGGGCCGGGCGTGAAAAACCGGTAAACAGGTCCCAGTTGAGCACAACAGCTGCGGTCCAGTTTTCCCGATCCAGGTCATATTCCATGTCCGGATCATCCACATAATACCTGGCCATCAAATCAAGGCTGGGCAGGTAAGACGCCTTTGCAGCGGCCAGTGCATATCTGGATTTCACCACTTGCTGACGAATCCGGGCCAGTTCGGGCCGGCTTTGCAGGGCCTGTTCAAAACCGGCTGCATAGGATGCCGGCAGCTCCGGGATGCCGGCATCCGCACCCGCAAAAACCTTATCACCGTCTGTAAGCGCGGAAGCTTCCAGCCCCATGAGATTGGCCAGGGCGGCAGCGGTGAGTTTGGACCGATTCCGGCCGGAGATGAGTTGCTCCCGGGCCCGCGCCAACCGGGCCTGCATGGAGAGAATATCGGATTTGAGCACGGCACCGCCCTCATAGCGGACCTGCAGGCTCTGGAGCTGCCGGGACACGGTGTCCACTGATTGGCGGGCAATCCGGACAAAATCCCGGGCAGCCAAAACATTGTAAAACGCGCGAATCACCTCGGCCACGAGGTTATTTTGCACCTCTGCCCGGTCAAACTGTGAAATGTCCACATCAATGCGGGCCATCTGCAGCTCCAGGTAGTCGCTGCCGCCATTAAACAGATTCATCTGTGCGTTGAGCCCGGATTCAAAATTTTCAAACCAGCCCGGGTCATTGAAATTTGCATCAGGCGGCAGCATGCGCTGATCGATCTTTTTGAAAAGATAGGCGGACGGGGCATCACCCTGCATGTATTCAGTGTAAACAGAGGCTTTGGGCCAGAACGCCGTTTCTGCCAGCGACAGCATGGCCCGGCTCTGCTCGGTTCGCCAGACGGCCTGCACCAGGTCGGGATTGTTGTTTAGGGCGGTTTCAAGGGCGAAAGAAAGCGTTAACGGAAATTCAACCGCGCCGGACAAATCCCGGCGATGCGTTTTTTCTGCCGCTTTTTGTCCCAACAGCCCGGGGTTTTCCCAGTCGGCATATTCAGAGACAACACCCTGGTAGGAATAAGAACTGAAAAACCCGCACCCGGGTAAAAAAAGGCAGCTCAAAACGATAAGAAGAAAAAACGTCTTTTCCATTCCAACCCTATACCCAAATTCAAATGGGCTGTCAAACCGCAATCCAACCTCAAACACGCTTAAATCCCAACAGTTTGCTGTTTGATTTTTGCTGCAGCAGGGCTATAATGCAGTATTATGCGATTACATGCAAAACAGAGTCAGAAGAAAGCCCCGATGATGCGCCTTTTGGCCATATCACTTTTATCGGCCCTGCTGCTTGCCGCCTGTGAAAATCCCCCACAAAACCATACACGGCAGCCCCTGCAGGAAAACCCGCCCGGAAAAACCGTGATTCTCGTGCATGGTTATGCAAAAGACGCCGATGACATGCAACGCCTTGCCGGCTTTCTTGAAAAGCGCGGATACAAAGCCATTGCCGTTGATCTGCCCCTTACCTTTGATCACGTGCATGAGGCGGCGGGAGTTTTTGCCAATCAGGTGGAAGAAATTTTATCCAAACTGCCGGACAACGCATCTGTGGCCATGGCCGGACACAGCACCGGCGGCCTGGTGATCCGTTATTTTCTGGCCCACAGCCCGGATTCCAAACGGGTGAGCCACGCCGTGCTCATTGCCACGCCCAACCAGGGAAGCGCGCTTGCCGATATTGCCGGAGATGTTTCAGATCTGCTGGTGGAAACATTTGCCACCCTCGACTCCCTTCAGCCGGAAAACATCCCTGAACTGGGCCTGGCAGATCCCGATGAAACCAGAATCGGCGCCATTGCCGGAAACAAAAGCACCCTTGCCCTCGGCCGGCTCCTGGAAAAGGAAAACGACGGCCGGGTTGAAGTAGAATCTGTCTGCTATCCCGGGCTCGACGATTTTGTTGTGGTGCCCTATCATCACAATCAGATCCATCACACAAAGAAAACCGCTGAACTGGTGATCCGGTTTCTGGAAACCGGGTCATTTGACAAACAGCCCGATCCGGACACCGGCTCCATAAACTGATTACGGCTTTGCTGATATGAAACTCTATCGTGTCATTGTATGGCTGCTTCGCGTTTTCAGCCGCCTTTATTTCATCGAAGTCCGCAGCCAGCACCCGGAGCGGATTCCCGACTCCGGCCCGTTGATTCTGGCGGCCAATCACCCCGCATCCGTACTCGATGCCATCCTGCTGGCCGTTCAAACCCGGCGCCAGATCCATTTTCTGGTGCGAAGCAGCCTGTTTCAAAACCGGTTCGTGAGCGGCCTGCTCTATCGGCTCGGGGCGATTCCGGTGTATCGTTCCCACGAAACCCGGGATTCCGGAAAACGCAACATGGTCGCGTTTGACAAGGTTTACGAACTGTTTGAAAGGGGTGGCTGCCTGGGGCTGTTTCCCGAAGGAAAAAATTCCCCGCCCGGACAGGTGGCCGAGCTGCGCACGGGCGGGGCCAGAATGGCCCTTGGCGCAGAGGAACGCAACAACTACCGGCTTGGGTTGACCATCGTGGCTGTGGGCCTTAATTACGAGCACAGGGAATTGTTCATGTCATCTGCGCTGCTGCGCTTCGGCCCGCCTGTGCGGGTGTCGGATTACGCCCGCATGCACAAAATTGATCCGGAAACCGCAGTTCGGCGGCTGACCGCGGATCTGCAGGAATCGCTGCGGCAGCAGACCCTGCACGTGGAAGACCAGCAGGTGGACCAACTGGCCAAAGACCTGGCAGAAGCCCTGGATTACAGACTCGAACCCCTTGCCGCAGATGAGGACACATCCGACACCCAACAGGCAAAACCCCGCTCCCGGATCAAACAATGGGTGTGGAAACTGCTGGAATGGTACAGACCCGATCCGGCCGCAGGCGCCGACCCCTTTGAAACCCGCGAAAAAACCCGCAAGCAGATCAGCACGATTCTGTTAAGAGCTGCCGTACGCAATTCTTCGGCCATTGCTCCGCTCCGGCGCCAGGTGGACCGCTACCAGGACCATCTGCGTCAGGCGGAGCTGAGCCATGCCGTAAAAAGACTGCTCAACAAGCCGGTTCACCAGCGGCTCATCCGTCTGCAAATGACGTTTTACGCCATCGCCATGGCCCCGGTGGCCTTGTTTGGCCTGGTACACAACATTGTGCCGTACATGCTGACAAAATACACCGCCCGCCTTGTCCGGCAGGAACCCATCCGGGCATTTGCCTATTTCGGAGTGGGATTTCTGGCATTTACGGTCACGTATGCCGGCTTCGGGTTCTGGCTGTGGTATTTTGCCGGCATGACCTGGAAATGGACGCTTGCCTACCTGGCCCTGCTGCCGCCGGCCGGATTTGCCGCCCTGCACTACAGGCGCAATATTCTCGTATACCGCGACAGGATTCTGGTGCGCTCTTTTTTTTGGAACCAGGAGGAACTGCTCAGGCTCCTTCGCCGGGAGCGCCAGGAGGTGATCAATCGTTTCAGGGAACTGGAAGCCGGCCTGCGCACAGATCCCCAGCAAAATCCGTCTGCCGGGGACACGGAAACATGATTGGTTCCATCTTTGGAAAAGCCCCCTGCGGCAGTCATGATTGTCTCGTAAAAAGTCGGTTTTCAGATGGCGCCGTAAAAAGTTCAAGATCAAGGCTTGCGCGATTTCGAAGAATGCAGCGTACTTAGCCGTACGTGAAATTCTGAAAAATCGCGCGTAACGCAGATATTGAACTTTTTATGGTGCTATCAGTCATGAAAAACAGAAAAAGGATCGATGAAGCCATGGAAAAAAAACAGATACAGACAAACGCATTTGGAACAGCCCCACAGACGGTCACCCGCGTGGGCCTGGGCGGAGAAGGCGTGCTCAGAACCACCGGCCGGTTTGAAGAGGCCGGCGAAGTCATTGATGCCGCTTATTTACAAGGCATCACTTACTTTGACAGTGCCCGGGTTTATTCAGACTCTGAGCTTTATTACGGCAGGAAGTGGAAATCAGACCCAAAACAGCGAAGCCGTGTCTTTCAGACCAGCAAGTCCGCATCCAGGGACAAAAAGGGCGCGCAAAAAGATCTCGAAGAAAGTCTGAAACGGCTTGAAACCCATTATCTGGATCTCTGGCAGGTCCATGACGTGCGCACCATGCAGGATCTGGAAACCATTGAAGGTCCGGGCGGCGCACTTGAAGCGTTTCTGGAAGCCAGACAGCAGGGAAAAGTGCGCTTTATCGGAGTGACCGGCCACCACGACCCGGATGTGCTCACCCGGGCGGTACGGCAATGGCCCGTGGATTCGGTGATGATGCCGGTCAATCCGGTTGAGGAGATCCTTGGCGGTTTTCTGACCCAAACACTTCCGGCAGCCCTGGAGAAAAAAATCGCCGTCATCGCCATGAAGATACTGGGCGGGGGCCATTATGTTGCCCCGCACCTGGGTGTGACTCCTGAATTGCTGTTGCGCTACGCCCTTGGCAAAGCAATAACGGTTGCCATAGTGGGTTGTTCAGGCATCACCGAAGTCAAAACCTTAGTTGATGCAGGATGCAACGCACAACCCCTTGAAAAGATCGAATTGGAAAAACTTCTCGCCCCTTTCAGGGAAAATGCCCGGCAGCTGGCATTTTATCGCGGGGTGATATAAAACCTTCGCACATGCAATTACTGATGCATGCATAAAAAATCTGATTATAGATGGCCTTATAGATGGCGCTGTAAAAAATTCAAGATCAAGGCTTGCGCAATTTCGAAGAATGCAGCGTACTTATCCGTACGTGAAATTCTGAGAAATTGCGCGTAACGCAGATATTGAATTTTTTACAGCGCCATCAGCTACTCTGTTCCCACAAAAAAGGGCCGGAAACTGCCTTCCGGGCGTTTTAAGGCATCGTCTATCATGCCCAGCAGACGGGTTTTATCCCGGGGCAGTTCGCCGGAAAGATTGACATAATTGGTGTAGTGATCGCTTCGAAGGCTTGTGGCCGCCTCCAGATTTTCCAGAAGCAGCCGGGTTTCGCTGAGCACTTCGTGCGGGCCGGCCATGACAAAGTCGCCTTTCTCCACTTTGCGCAAAAGGGGCGTACCTTCCTTGGGCACAAAGGTGCGCAGCCGCACATACTGCGGGGCGATTTCATTTAAAGCAGAAGCTGTTTCCAGGGCATGCTGCCGGCTCAACGCCCTTGCCCCGATTCCCAACATGACATAGGAGCTGTTTTCAATGCCGGCTTTTTTCAGCAGCCGGCCGGCGCGGATTTGCTCTTCACGGGTGGCCCCTTTCCGGATATCTGCCAGCACCGCATCGCTTCCGCTTTCAAGCCCCACGTGAATCCGGCTCAGGCCGGCCGCGGCAAGGCGCCGGAGATTTTTTTCCCCTTTTTCCAAAATATAGCGGGAGGATCCGTACACGGTCATGCGCCGGACCTCGGGAAAAATCCGGGATGCGGCACGGAATATGACTTCAAGGGTGTCGGTGGGTGCGGCAATCGTATTTCCCGCAGGAAAAAAAATCGTTTGGATGCGGCTGCCATACTGTGCCCTTGCGGCCTCCAGGTCTTCGATGACCTCGGCGGCCGGCCGGACCCGGTATTTCGGGCCTTTTTTGTAGACCATGCAAAAGGTGCACCGGTTGTGGGGGCAGCCCGCGGTGGCCTGGATCAGCAGGCTGCCCGCTTCGGACGGCGGCCTGTATATGGGTCCTTCATAGCGCATCCCATTCTCCCCGCAAAAATTTCAAGACAATCATCAAGGTTTAACCCTCATTGTCTCACCTTTATCATTTGCGAAAGGCAAAAATCAAGGCTGCCGCTCCCCCCCTCTTTGACACTGCTGTTTGCAGGTTTAATTTTATCAATAACAGGCAAAACGGACAAAACCCGTTGAAAATCCATCATTTGACGGATTGCAACCCGCATGCGAAAACAAAGGGGATACGCAAATGAAAGATACCGGAAGTTTCCATAAAAAGATGCAGGAGCATATTGACTGCTATGCCCAGACCGACTACCTGACCGAACTGGGCCGGATCCGGGAAGAGTCTGACATTGAGCAGGCCGCATTAAACTGGCTGGCCTTGTCGGTTCTCCACGGTCTGGACCGGAACGTGGAAAAAATCAAACTGACCAAATCCGCTGACGGCTCCGTGGAAATGACAGCAAAATACCGGGAGGCAAAGCTGCCCGCACCGCCTGCCCAACTGGCCGACAAAATCATCGAAATCATGCGAAACATCACCCACATCGAAACGGATAAGGGCGAACTGCCCTTGTCTCTGGGGGTGCGCGACAGCAATGTGGACCTAAAGATCAAGATGAAAAAAAAGGATGACAAGGAAAAAATCACCCTGAAATTTCCCGAAACCCGGTAACACAAAAGCCGTGCCCATGTCTTTTTTTCACACACATGGGCACGGCTGCCCATAAGGACAGTTTTTCCCATCGCAGCACATAGGCCGCGAAAAAATCCTCGTGGGTTTCTAAGTCCATGATGGTAAGCGTCAGCCGGGAGCCGGCACCGGCTCAAAATTGACGCAGGCGACCGGGTATGGACCCTGTTTAACGGCTATGCCGTGGTGCTGTATGCGGATTGATCCATGAAAACGGTTTTTCTTCCCCCGCAGGGCCGGACCAGAGCCGGCAGGCAGCCTTGTTTGCGTTTTGCGCACACGGCGGTTAAATTTGAAATCAGCACGGAGTTTCCGCAGCCACTTGAAACCCGCTACAGCCTGTTAAGAACTTTTTACAGGCCTATAAAAAATATTTAAGGAGGATTTTCAAATGAAAAAGATTGCATTTATCGCAGCTGGTGTTTTCTTTCTTGTATGCATGACCGCCAATGCCCAGATGGATTCGCAGCAAAGCATGAAACCGGGCATGATGCGCGGCGGCATGATGCAAGGCGCCATGGGCGCAATGCATGGCGGAATGATGAGTTCCAGTCCGATGCAAAGCTCCATGATCATGGTCAATCTGCTTCCTGAAATGCAAAAGCAGCTTTCGCTTTCCGAAAACCAGACCGATGAGCTGATCGGAATGCGCTCAGCGTTTAAGAAACAACAGGTGGATTACCAGGCGAAGATGACAAAGCACAACAGGAAACTGCAAGACCTGATAGACAGCAGTGCACCTGTCGACGAGGTACGAAAACAGATGAAGGCATGCGCTGATATAAGAATTGATATGCATTCAGACGCCTATGAAACCGAGCAGAAAATGAAGGCGGTACTCACAGATGAGCAGCAAGAACAGCTGGAGGTCATCATGGCTGAGCATGACGACATGATTCAAAAGGCAAAACCCAAAAGCCGCAGCAAGAAAATGCAATAGGCGGCATTTTCACCCCGAAAAATTCTTTTCCGGAAAAGAACCATGCCCCTGGCACGCAAAAACCGTTTTCCATGACAGGGGCATGGTCTGCCGGAGCCCGATACAGCCTAATCCAAAAACCCGAAAATACAATTTCCCGCCGCCGGCCCGCCCCATTTTCTTATCAGCAGCCATGATGCATTGCGATATGACTGCGGTCTTTCAGACACATATCCCGGAAAAGCATTCACTTTCCAACTTGAAATCCCCTGGCGCGGCCTTATCTTTTTTATTACGCCTTTCTGTTCGGAGTGGCCTGAATTTTTGGCACGCCTAACGTATCCAAACAGATTCAGGCGGACAAACAATTTTGGAGGTGCTGAAATGAAAACAAAAAACATGATTTTAACAATGGTTGTTTTTGTCTCCGTACTTGTCCTGCTGGTTGCCGCCGGTCCTTCGCCGGCCGGAGAGTACAAAGCGCTTCAGGGCACAGACAGCGTTGACACGATATTTGATTTCAGGGAAGGCGATCCCGCAGGCGCGCTGGTTCATTTATCCCTGGCCCATAAGACCTTCACCGACAAAGCCATTCAGAACGTATCAGAAAAGCCCCGGTTTGTTGTGGTATTTATGGGCGGTGCCGTCAAGCTGCTGTCCTCGGATAGAAGCGCATTTACACAGGAACAGAGAAAAACTCTTGCAAAGATGGACAATGTCATCTCAAAAATGGTCAAGGACGGAATCAAACTTGAGGTCTGCCTTTATGCGGTTGACTTCTTTGGCGTGGATCCGGAATCCATATCCCCGGAAATCGACGTTGTTCCCAATGGCTGGATTTCCTCCATCGGATACCAGACCAACGGATACGCACTGGTTCCCATATATTGAATCACGCATATACTACAATGCCGGTTAATGGCAATTGGCCATTAACCGGCCCTGCCTGTCTGCCCCAATCACTCCGCAATCCCTTTACAACCACAGATCCCCGCCCGACCGCCCGGCACCGGCAAGCCTTTGGCTGTTTACAGATGGCAGGATAAAGGCTATAGGACTTGTTTTGTCCTGAAACGGAAAAATACAGCAAAACCCAAAACCTTTTGAGAAAAGACCGAAATCCAAAGGATGATGCCTTCGTAAAAAGTCTGATTTCAGATGGTGCCGCAAACCGTTCAAGATCAAGGCTTGCGCAATTTCGAAGAATGCAGAGTAGTTAGCCGTACGTGAAATTCTGATAAATTGCGCGTAACGCAGATATTGGACTTTTCCGACGCCATCAAAGGATAAATCCTGAAAAAGCAGCCAATGGCCAGCCCTTACGCAATACGAAAGCTTATCAACAAAATTTATGCAACCCGGTTTTTCTGGTCCGGGCTCACGCGTTACCGCGTGATCGGATGGCTGATTGAGCGGATATTTTTTAAAAACGACGATGTTGTGTTTCTGCCCAAAGACTCTGTATTTGCCATCAATGAAACCATTGCCCCGCCCGAAAGCCTTGCGGTGCCTTCCGGGGTGGTGGAGCATTTCATAAGGGCAGCCGGCGTGATATGGATCATGGATTTTTGTATCTGCCGGGACTCGGAAGGGTGCAAAGATTATCCGGTTGAATACGGCTGCATTTTTCTTGGCGCGGCCGCTGGCGGGATCAACCCGGCTTTCGGCCGGCGGGCCACCGCGGAAGAAGCCATCGCCCATGCCCGCAAATGCCGCGAAGCCGGCCTGGTGCAAATGATCGGGCGCAACCGCATTGATACGCTCTGGTTAAATATCGGCCCGCCCGGCAAACTCATGACCATCTGCAACTGCTGCCCCTGCTGCTGCCTCTGGCAGACGCTGCCCTACATGCACCCGGATATCAGCAGGAAAATATCCCGCATGCCGGGCATTCAAATGGAAGTGAACGACAACTGCACCGGCTGCGGCATTTGCACAAACGGCACCTGCTTTGTAAAGGCAATTCACATGGAAAACGGCTGCGCGGTCATTGATCAGAGCCAGTGCCGGGGCTGCGGCCGCTGCGCATCTGTCTGCCCCCGCCATGCCGTGTCCATGGTTGTCAAAAACCCCGCATTTATCCAAAACGCCATTCGCCAGATATCCAGATCAGTGGATGTCAGCTGAGAAATTCGCCCTGGTGCGGAACAAATCCTGTTTCAAGCAAAGAGGCAAGCGGCGGAAACAAGGGCTCGGGCAAATCAGACCAGTCAAACCACTGCCAGGCTGCACAGCGGGCGGGCTCACAAATTTGTGCCTCACCGCTTCCGCTTCGGGCGGTTACAAAAAGGGTGACATAATGCTTGCCCGCTTCCGGAAACACGTCGCTGGTATACGGCCCGCGGGTAATGGAATGGATGTCAAGCCCGGTTTCCTCCTTTACCTCCCGCGCAGCGCAAGCCTCCACGGTTTCCCCATACTCCAGGTGTCCGCCGGGAAGCGCCCAGGTGCCGGCCCCGTGGGCGCCCCTGCGCCTGCCGAGCAGAACAAGACCGTTTCGAAGCACGATCACCCCGACGCCCACCATGGGCATGTTTGGTTTCATCAACCGCCTTTTTGCTATCCTCATAAAAATCGCTTATTCACATAAAAACCTGCTGACATCCCCGGCTGTTTCGCCCGGCAGCTCCTCCATGGGCACATGCCCCGCCCCGGGATAAGTGATAACCTGAAGATCGGAGACATCGTTTTTCCATTTCTCAACATGGGCCGGCGGCACCCAGCGATCCCTTTCCCCCCACATCAGCAGCACGGGCACGGAAATCTGCTTTATTTTTTCACCCGGATCAAACCCGCGAGCCTTTTCATTCATGGCCCGGAAAATCGCCACCATTGCCGTGCGGTTGCCGGGCCTGAGCAGCAGCTCATGGTAGCGGTCCACCACGGATTCAGACACCAGATCGGGATTTCCGTATGCACTTCGCACATTTGCGGCAATCATAAACCTGGGCGCCCAAACCCGGGCGATGCCGCCCACCACCGGCAGACTCACCCGCTTTATCACATCCGGAGGCTCCTGCGGGTAACCGGCAGGCGCAATCAGGATCAGCTTTTTGACCTTATCCGGATGCTGCACTGCATAATTCCAGGCCATGAACCCGCCAAGGGAGTTGCCCGCCAAATAAAACCGGTCAAGGGCCATGGCATCCACAAATGTCTCCAGAAAATCCAGCAGCCCCTGCTCGGTGTGGGCAAATCCGGGCACCGGACCTGTCAGACCGTTTCCGGGCAAATCCACCCGTATGATCCGAAAACTCTCCCGCAGCGCGTCTGCCCAGCCGTCCCAGGTGTGAAGCGATGCCATGGCGCCATGAAGCAGCAGCAGGGGCGGCCCGTTTCCCTCCTCCCGGAAGTGAACCCTTGCCCCGTTTATCTCCAAAAACCGGGAGTTCTCATTGGCATATTTCTTTTCCAGCTCACCAATCGGGATGGAGCGGAATCCCGGTTTGGAGAACCCCTTGAAAACCGCTGAGCAGAGCACTATCGACTTTTTAACAGGATCCATGTCAAAACCCAAAGCTCACTCGCAGTCCGTAAGAAAGGGTTTCATTGGCCGGCTCATAGACCCGACCGACAGGCACCCCCTGGAATCTCAGTGTAGCGAGATCAGAGTCATCAATATCCCAGTAGGTGATGTAGGGCTCGATTACCATGGAATAACGGTCTGAAAATTTTCTGGTAAAATCGGCTGAAAACCTGAGCCCGTAGCCATCACCAAAATCCTGGCTCACGGAAGGATCATTAAAGCCCGGACTGACATCGCTCAGATGGGACTTTACCCGGCCGGTCCAGAAAATATCGTATTCTGCGGACAAACCCAAAGTCCATTGATCTGACAAACGACTCAGGGTCTGAACACCAATCGGGGAATACCAGTACTGAATTTCCCTTTCATAGCCGCCGATCCCATCGATTTCATCGTTCCAGTACCGATAACCGATCCCCACAAACGGGGTGATCAAATGGTTTCCCTTTACAAAAAAATCATAACCCAGCAATTCCCGGGCCTGAAATATCCAGTCATCCGTGTCCGCTTTTACCGAATCTCCGCCCCATGTGCCGCCATCATAATCCATCTCGCCGGCGAGCAATTCAACACTGAGAATGGACATCAAAGGGGCTTTGCCGTCGCTGATGCCGTGATAGGCAATCTCTCCGGAAACCCCGTACATGAAACCATCGATCTCAATGTCAATGGAATCTTCCTCATAACTGACATATCTCATATCAGGTCCAATCTTAAAGCTGTAGGCATTCACCAGGGCTTTTGCCTGGGTCGCTGTTCCTTTAGCCCATGAAATATTGACAAACACAAAAAGGAAGAAAATCAACAATAAAAAACTTTTCAGAAACACCTTCATTTTTTTCTCCTTTCCACTTTTTGCGGATGCGGGTTGCAATGCATGGGTATGCATTTTTGAGGAAAAACAAGGCGCATATATTGACATACAACTGAATCGGTCCGGAATGTCAACAGCAAATGGGATAGGATCAAAAATACACGCTTCTCCCTTATCCGAACACAACTCCCGGCTTATTTTTTCACCTATGCCGCAATCACGTCATTGGGCGGCAAAAGATTGCTCAGCACCCGGGCACGGCGCATAAAAAACCGGGTCGCCGCTTTTGCGGAAGCCCGGTGACTGTTTTGCCCATAACGTTCCAGAGCAATAAAACATTGATGCCTAACCTGCCTGTTCCGGACGCTTATAGCCTGGCATGTGGTATTTGGGATCGTTGAGCTGTTTGGAGCAGAAGGCGCAGATGACATCCTCGACTTCCCCGGCAATGCCGGCGATCGGGTGGATATGACAGCTTTCCAGCATTTTAAACATACTCTCGCTCACACCACAGCAAATCACCGTGGAAACTTCAAGCTGGCGAAGCAGCTTGATCCGCTCGGACAGTGCCAGTTTATTGATAAAAATTTCCTTCCGGTCCATCTCGTTTTCCTTCTCAATATCTATGATCAAAAGCCGTTCGCACGAGTCCAGGACCGGCGAAATGCGCTTGTGAAAAATCGGCAAGGCCAGACGAATCATTTGCTGTCCTGATTGTTAAAGGGTTTTAAAAATCAGTGGCAGCCGCAGGATGATGCCAATTGACAGGTATGGATTGCTTCTGCCATTTTCCACCATTTGGGATTCAGGCCAACGGGCAGCCGCTGTTCCATCTCTCCGAAATGGAAATGATTTCCGGAAAAGACCTGATCGTAGAGAAGCGATGCACCTGCGGCATGATAAAGTTCCGGCAATATATCCGGCACCCTTTCAGATCCATGATTTCCAACGCCTGTACAATCCACAACCAGATGATAACCGGTTGCAAGGTCAGACGGCTGCCAGCAGGCCGCGGCCCTGTCCGCCAGGCATTCAAAGCCCGGTGAGCGGTAAAGCCGAATCCGGGCGGGCCCCTGTTTTTCGCAATGCATCAACATGCACACCAGTGTGTCAAACAAAGGATATCCTACGGTTATGCCCGGCACATCCCGTTCGATTCTTTCTTTATCACTGCTGCTGAACGCAATCAGCCGGTCAAAACTTTCAAATGAAAAGGTGTTAAAGCAGTGATCCCTGTCGGTGCACAAGGAAAAGGCAGCGACATTGAAAAGATCGTCAGGGATATTCTTGCGCGCTTCAAAAGCCGGCGAATGTGTTTTGTCAAATGCCGTGCTTTGCACCAGTTCCCGCTCCCGGGCAGCGAACAGGGAAAACAGCGAATGTTCCGGATAGGGATAGCATTTGATGACAAATGCGGCGGAAAGGATCTCCCTGTTGTCCACAACCCGGAGATCCACCCCGGTCAACGCGAGAAGATAGACGCCGGGAGCATGGTTAACCCAAAAATACCAGGCCGGATGATCGCACCACACCTGGCTGACCCCGCTTATCCCCAGTTCACTTTTCAGATCCTCAAACCAGGAGGTGACCACCAGGGCGCTTTCCATTTTATTGCGGAAAAAAGCTTCAAGATCGATTTTCGTATCCTCCGTTTTTTAAAAACAGTTCCCTGACAATTTCATTTTTGGATCGGCCCTCTGTTTCAATGTTGTGCTTTCTGGCGGTTTCAATGAGAATATCATCCGGGTAAGCCAGGGTCAGGGCATAACTGGATTCATAGGATTCAAAAAACTTATCGAATTCGGCTTCGTGCCTTGCCTCTTCGGCACCCTGAACAAATCCCCGCAAAACCCGCCCGGTCAGTTGGGAGATATAGCGGGTCAGAAAATCCCGTCTGTCCTGGTCCACCATCAGGATTGCACCTTTTGTTTTTGATTCAGGGGCCACCGGTCGAAAAACTCATTATGGACCAGGATGATGCTCAAAAACAACAGCACCCATACCAGGGGGGTATCCCCCGGTTGGGCAAAACCTTGTACCTTGGCCAGAAAAAAAGTGGCCAGCGGTGAAAAATAGAATAAGTAGATCAGCATCCCCCCGGCAACTGCAATCACGCTCCGGGCGGCAGCCCTGGCCCAAAGGCTTGAGAAATTGGGAAAATTATTGAAGTAATGCCTGAGAATAAAGGCGGCCAGAATAAAGAAACCGGCAACTTCAGCAGCATGAATCATCCGCCAGTCCGGTCCGTCCGTGTATTGCCCGCCCATAAACGCCTCATCCCAGACCACGGTAAATATCTGCAGCAGAATGTAGAGGAAAACAAAGCCCAACACCAGGGTTCCGACAAATGTGACAATGCCTTTGACAAATGTTGAATGGCCGTTTTTTTCAAGCTTTTTCCACGGGTATCCCTCCCACAGCAGATCTGAGAAAACGATCCAGACAAGACTGCTCAGGACTAGGCCCAGGCTGAAAAAGGCACTGCCGGTTCCGGCGAATCCTTCCCACCAGGGCGCCACACCTGCCTTGTCCTGGGCAGGGTAAAAAAGATGACACACATGCGGATGAAAGAGGAAAATGTAAATGAGGGTGGTAAAAAACAAAATGGCGATGAACTTGGATCCCGTCCGTGTGGACCGGCTGGTTTTCTGCCAGGGCCATTGATTGAATCCGAGATTCCAGAAAAGCGCCAGCCACAGGAAGGCGGCACAGAAGTATACGATGGCGGTGGAGGCATTTTCACGTGCCACAAAGGGTTCAGCGCCGATGCCCCCGCTGGCGACAATGGATTCCGGGCTGAAATAGGCAACAGCGAATTTGCCGATAATGCCCCAGAAAATCAGGTAATGGCCTACATACATCAGGACGACTGCTGCAATGGTTAAGGCGATGCCCTTAACAACGGATGAGTGTGAAAATTTTTCATCATAGATTCCCGGCACGTCAAATACGTTTGTCAAAAGGACGATGCCGCACAGAAAAGAAGCGATAAGGGCAAAGCCGTACATGGGGGTGTAGAGTTTCATCACGGCGCTGGGATTCATGAAAATATACCAGAGAAACCAGACAATACAAAAAATGCCGATTAAATTTGCAAGTCCTTTAAGATAAGGAAAACTGCCTGCTGAGGCCTCAAGGGATCGGGAGTTTTCCGTGGGTGGGTCACCCCGGGTAAATCCCGGGGGCTTATCATTTGCTACCGCGTGGTTTGACATGGCGTCCTCCCTGGATGCGGATGATCGGAAGGGAAAAGACGGAGACTTCTCCGCCCGCCTTTTCCCTGTTTGTTAAACGCTGTTGGTGGCCCCGGCCGGCATGTCAGTTAAAATGTGACGTAATCCCCGTTGGTGAGAAACACGTTGCTGGCCTTGGCAACAGTCGAATATTTCTTATACTCCTTATACTTGTCGGTGCCCTTGACGACCGGAACACCGGAAGCCGCCGCCTTTTCGGCCCAGATCCATCCCGTGCAGTGGTTGCACCCCAGCTTTTGAATCTGAAATGCGTTGACGCCCTTGATAATGTCGTCAAATTTCGGCTCCCAGGTTTCAAACAGGCTGATATGAAGCCCGCCATAACAGCCGTAAGGCTGGTAGTCCTTGAAGTTTTTGCGCGCGTAGGAAAAAAGCGAAAGAATCCCGGGGTGGCAGCAGCCCGTGACAGTCACAATTCCCTTGTCTTTGACGTTGAAGTAAAGCACGTTTTCTCCCCGCACCCGCAGCAGGATGGGCACATCAAAGTTGCGGATGGCCACCCCGGGCATGAGCCGATAGATGCCCTCCTTGTTTTCACCGGCCGGATCGCACATCACAAGCTTGCCGGTGTGCGGCACATCGTTTTTGCAGATATGAACCATTTCTCCGGTATCTTTGTTTTTGGCCTTGTGATGGGCCTTGTCTTTCAGAAGGGCCATGTCCTCCGGGTAATAGGTCTTGGGCACATATAAGGTAACGTCTGGTTTGTGCTTCAGGCTGGACTCGATGCCCCAGTAATGATCCAGATGCCAGTGGGACAACACCATAAACTCAATGTCGCCGTTTTCAAGCATCTTGCCCACATTGCTTTTTTCCTCATAGATGTAATCCATCCACTCGTTGTTCCAGCCGGTATCCAGCAAAAATTTGCGCTCATTGCCCTCCAGGGTGGTGACCGTGATCAGGGCGCTGTAACCCCCGGCATTGTCCCATTCCCATGGAATGGTGTACTGGTTGGTCATGGCGCCGCCATAATCCATGATGTTTTTTTTGAAAACATCATTGTCAAACCAGCTGGTCTCAGTGAGAACGTCAATCCGGAGGTCTTTGATGGCTCCGATATCGACTTTTTTGGCAGCTTCAGCTTTTCGGGGAAGCATAACGTTGCCGGCCATGGATGCAGCCAGCCCGGAGGCGGCTATGGATTTCAGGAAGGTGCGTCGTTTCATAACTTCTCCTTTTTATTGATTATATGTTTTAATCAAAAATAAACCCACGTCCCGCTATCCTGCTTCTTTTTCCAGGCCCTGGCGCAGATCGTAGAGCAGGTCGATGATCATTTCGCTTTCTGCATTGCTCAGATCGAGTCCATAGCCGTGCATGATGTTGACCACCAGGTGCCAGTCATCCCGGGTCCGGCCGGGCTTTTCCGGGTCTGCAATCGAATCGTGGCAGGACAGGCAGTTTTGGGAATACACACCAAAGGCTTCCTGGTGGGATGCTTTCTTTTTGGCCGCCGAACCGGCGTTGCTGAGGGGGGTCAGTAAAAAAACACCGGCCAGAAAAAACAACACGAATATACAGCTGCAGATTTTCATCACGGAAGATTGCTTTTTCATCGCATTGGCTCCTTTGAAAAGGTTGACATAAAAACAAAGTTTTATATAATAAACGGTGATTACCCCATCACCCTGAAAAAGACCTGCTCGCTGCCCGGACGCTGGTGTGTTGAGAAATAAAGAAAAGACAAAGGAGTCGGAGGTCCACAGGAATTGTGCCTGCTTGCAGATCCGGCTGAAAAAATAATAAAGCAAAATTGGTGCCATTTGCAGCCTGCAACCTCTTTAAACCATAACCTATTTATTTTATAAACTATTTAGTGTTATCTTAGCTTTTTGCCCGATGAAATAAAAATTGAATAGGGAACCATTTGCACCCATCTCTCCGGGTTGAATCCGCAAATTGCACCCGGCCCATACGGACGGGAGTTCTGGAAAAAATGGACAGACACGGATCTTCGATGCCGACACGACTCCGGAATGAACCGGAAAAGTCAAAACCGGCTCTTTTCCCCTGAGAGGAGGGACTGTTAATGGCAACCCGCAATGATGCCTTTTTGTTTGAATGCCCAACCATACTGGACAGCATCAACGATGGAGTGTTCACTGTGGATCTGGGCTCGCGGATCATGACATTCAATCGTGCGGCCGAACTGATCACCGGAATCAACCGGACGGAAGCCATCGGGAGGTTCTGCTACGAGGTTTTCCGGGCCAATATTTGTGAAACCGGATGCTTTGTGCAAGAAACATTGAAAACGAAAAAGCCGATTTTCAATCAGCCGATTCATATTATCCGCGCTGACAAAAAATGCATTCCCATCAGCATCACCACCTCTCTTCTCAAAGACGGCAGCGGTCGTGTTATCGGCGCTGTTGAAACCTTTCGGGACTTGTCGGCTGAAAAAGAACTGCGCCAGGAGTTGCGCAAACAGCATTCATTTGACGATATTGTCAGCAAAAACAGCCAAATGCTCAAATTGTTCGGCATTCTGCCGCAAATCGCGGAAAGTGCCAGCACGGTCCTGATCGAGGGAGCCAGCGGTACCGGCAAAGAACTCGTGGCTCGCGCCATCCACAACCACGGGCTGACCCACAACGGCCCTTTTATTGCCATCAACTGCGGCGCTTTGCCGGATACCCTGATCGAATCCGAACTGTTCGGTTATAAGGCAGGTGCGTTTACCGATGCCAGGAAAGACAAGCCGGGCCGGTTTGCAATGGCCCGGGACGGCACGATTTTTCTCGATGAAATCGGTGATGTTTCCCCGGCCTTCCAGGTTCGACTGCTTCGGGTCCTGGAAACCAAAGGCTATGAGCCCCTCGGTTCAAATGAAACCATCCGGACCAATGCCCGCGTGGTTGTCGCCAGCAACAGGGATTTAAAGGAGTTGGTACTGCAACAGCAATTCCGGGAAGACCTCTACTTCCGCATCAATGTCATCCGGCTGAAACTGCCGTGTCTGGCTGAACGCAAAGAGGATATCCCCCTGCTGGCTGATCACTTTATCGAAAAGTTAAACCATCTTGCCGGAAGACAAATCGCGGGCATTTCCCGGGAAGCCCTGGCCACTTTGCTGCTATACGACTGGCCGGGCAATATCCGGGAACTTGAAAACGCCATTGAGCATGCCTTTGTTTTATGCCAGGAACAAGTTATTCAGCCCGGTCATTTGCCGGATCACCTTATACCGAACGTAAAAAGCAAAACCATCCCCGCGGCAATGACATTGAGGGAACTTGAGAAGCGGGCCATTGAGGAAGCATTAACCCGCAATCACTGGAAAAAGCTGGCCACAGCCCGTGAACTCGGCATTGACAAAAATACCCTCCGCCGTAAGATTCTGCACTTTGACATCCGGGCGCAACATCACTCTTGACCGGCACTCTTCATCTGCTTCGCATGTTTGTTTTTTCCCAACTCCCGGATCACAGCCCGCGATGATTTTCCGGCCGCAGCGCGGCCATGTCCTGTTTTGCCAAAACCCCGCTGACCAGTGCCAGCATCCGGCCCTTGTCCTTTTGCAGTTCTCCGCTCACCGGCAGATAGTTTGAGGCATGGGCGCCGATAAACTTCAGGTTGTCGATGGTGATGTTTTCCATCATGATCTTCATTTCTTCTATGGTCTCAAGCGGGCCGGGCAGTTCAAACGTCTGGTTTTCCACCTTTTGATACAAAGGGGTGTTTGGCACCGGCGTGTAGGTCAGGGCGGCCAGGTAGCGGGGCTTCATCTGGTTGGTGATTTCTGCTGTGGCCTCTGCGTGCCGCCGGCTTGCATCGCCCCGGCCGGCAATGCCCAGCAATACCATGGAAGAAAGATTGATATCCGCCTCCACAAGGTCCTGCCCGGCCCGGAGCATTTCTGCGGCGGTCACCCCTTTTTTGATATCCGCCAGAACCCGTTCATCTCCGGATTCCACCCCGAGATAGGCCTTGGTCAGCCCCGCTGCCCGCAGGGCGGTCAGTTCGCTCATGTCTTTTTCAAGTATGCTGCCTGGCCCGGCATAGGTGCCCACGTGGCGGATAGACGGAAATTTGGCGTAAAGGGTGTTTAAAATTTCAAGCAGCACTCCTGTGTCCATTGCCAGGGCGTCGCCGTCGCACAAAAACACCTTTTCAAGGTCGCTGTAATAATCTTTGGCCATTTGGATATCCGCCTTGATATCGGCCAGCGACCGGATCCGGTATCTGCGGTCCTTGTACATGCCGCAAAAGGTGCAGCGGTTATGGGAGCAGCCGATGGTGCATTGCAAAAGATAGCTGTTGGCTTCGCTAAACGGGCGGTAAATCTGTCCTTCATATCTCATGTCATCTCCGAAAAAAATTATCCAGCCGGCTTTGACCGCCGGTGGTTATGGGTTGGTCAAATATGATGGCACCGTAAAAAGTCTGATTTCAGATGGTGCCGTAAAAAGTTCAAAAAAACAGTTTCATGAATCCAAATGGATGTCAACCCGGGCTGTGCCGGGATTTACCGGATCAGGGTTGTGTAAAAAACCAAATGGTTGTATCCATTTTATTTGTTTATTATGGACAAACCAAGGCGCCGGCTCAAAAGCGACTTTTTACGCGTCCATCAATCTTTACCAATGCATACAGACCCAAGGAGACACACAAATGGAATACCCCCAGCGCAACCTGGCCCTTGACCTGGTGAGAACAACCGAAGCCGCAGCCCTGTCATCGGCCCGCTGGCTGGGCAGAGGCGAGAAGGAATCCGGGGACAAAGCCGCAGTGGAGGCCATGCGGCTGTCATTTGGGGCCATTGACATCAACGGCACGGTTATTATCGGCGAAGGGGAAAAAGACAACGCCCCCATGCTGTTTAACGGCGAAAACCTGGGCACCGGATCCGGGCCCCGGGTGGATGTGGCCGTTGATCCGGTGGAAGGCACCAATCTTCTGGCATACGGCCGGCCCAATGCCATTTCCGTTGTGGGGGTCTCACCTGCGGGCACCATGCTTGATCCCGGGCCCAGCTATTACATGGAAAAACTGGCGGTTTCAGCAGCGGCCAGAAACGCCGTGGACCTCAATGCACCGGTTGACACAAATCTGGCACACATCGCAAAAGCCCTGGGAAAAGACATTGCCGACCTTGTGGTGTTTGTCTTAGACAAGCCCCGGCACGCGGATCTGATCCAGGCCATCAGAGAAGCCGGCGCCCGCATTCAGCTTCACTCAGACGGTGATGTGGCCGGTTCCCTGATGGCCATTGACCCCAATTCTGAAGTGGATGTGATGATGGGCACAGGCGGCACGCCCGAAGGGGTTTTGTCGGCCTGCGCGATCCGCGCCATTGGCGGGGAGATGCTCTGCCGCCTCAATCCCCAGAAAGACAAGGAGAAAAAGGCCCTGGCCGAAGCCGGAACAGATCTGTCCCGAATATTTTCCGTCAAGGATCTGGTGAAAAGCGATGACGTGTTTTTTGCCGGCACCGGTATTTCAGGCGGAAGTTTTCTATCAGGGGTGAGATATACCGGAAACGGCGCCACAACGCATTCCCTTGTCATGCGGGGCAAAACCGGCACCATCCGCTACATCGACTCCCACCACAACTGGAACAAACTGATGCGCTTCAGTGCCGTGAAATACGATTGATTTTTCTTCCCTGATGTCTTTGAATCATGAACAGGACGGAAACCGCGGCGTCAAACGCGTCTTCAGAATGGATTGCATGGGATGCCGGTTTTGGCTGCTCCGGCTCCGCCGATTTGAAATACGGATTTGGGCCTGATCTCCTCAGTCCCCCCTAAGGTCCCCTTCACGGGTTTATTCACAATCGGTTGTCACGCAATTCCGGCCGGCTGATTTGCTTTTGTACAAAAGTTCATCTGCTCTTTTTATAAGGCTTTCAATGTCATCGCCTTGGCCGACGAGCGTAGCGCCTACAGAAACTGTGACCTGTAAAATTTTGCCGTCATGATTGATGTATGACTTTTCCACAAGGTTACGCACTTTGTTGCCAATAGTGACGAGGCCTTGCCCGTTTATGTTGCGTATAACACCAATAAACTCTTCGCCTCCCCAGCGCCCGTACATGTCAAAGGGCCTGGAATTGGCCGTAAAATTATTTGCTGTAAATTGAAGGACCTTGTCACCCAGATCATGGCCATATGTATCATTGAACGCTTTGAAATGATCAATATCAATAAAAAGTACACCAAAGGAAAGGTTAAATCGTTTTTTCTCCTCCAGTCTGTTATTTATTTCGCTTTCAATATATCTCCTGTTTGCCAGTTGCGTAAGATTGTCCAGAAGGGCCAGCTTTTCAAGCTCCTTTATCCTCAATTTATTGGTTTCATGATTGCTGATATCTGTAAACAATTCTATCCCGCCGATAATATTGCCGTCTTTGTCGGCCAATGTGCTCACGCGCACAGAGACCGGTATTCTGTGACCGTTTTTGTGATGCATGTATACTTCAGCATCACGAAGCTTTCCGGCAACCATGCTCGCTGCAAGAGGGCAGCCCGCTATGCATAGGTTGTTAAAGTCGTCATCAAGATGGGTAAGTATATTGTCGGAACAGGATCTGCCGACAACTTCAGAAGCGGCAAATCCGGAAATCTTTTCCGCGCCTTTATTCCAGTATGTAATCACCCTGTCCCGATCCACCAGATATAAACCGTCATGGAGGTTTTCAATAATCTTTTCATATGAATCATTTTCTAGTTTCATCGGCTTTTTTGCAGCATCCTTTTTGTTTGCTGTGTATTTCACGGCAGAGTCGGTCCTTATTGACTGTTTTTTAGGGTATCATATATTTGAGTGATTCAAAGATTTTAATCATGATATTTTAAAACAGTGGACCAATCCCCAAATATCGCTTTGCTCCCTGTGATGGATTGAGCAGACACCTTGACGCTGAATCAAATCCGGATAAAATTTGATAGTATCCGGAAAAACCCTTGCCGGCACGGGCGATGATTGACAGGGAGGCGCTTTTGGATGACCAGCAGTTTGCAAGGCTTCTGGCGTTTCTGAATTATTCATGGAACGGCTACCGAAAGGTCCGCAAAGGGGTCAAAAAACGTGTGGCCCGGCACATGCAGGAACTGAAATGCCGGAACATGGACGAGTATCTGGCGCGGCTGCAAGCCCACCCGGGCCACCGGGCCGAATGCAGGCGGCAGATGACTGTTTCCATTTCCCGGTTTTTCCGGGATCTGCGGCTGTGGGAAATTCTGGAAGCCCGCGTTCTGCCCGAGCTTGCAGCACAGCACCCGGAAACGGTAAAAGTCTGGTCCGCCGGATGCGCCGGGGGCGAGGAAGTCTACAGCTTCCGGATATTGTGGGAGACATTTACCGAAAAATACAGCACCCCGCCCCGGCTGAAATTAATCGCCACAGATCTTGCGCCCCAATATCTGGAGCGCGCGAAAAAAGGCATATACCCCAACGGCGCCCTGCGGGATGCAGATGCAGCAAGGCGAAGCGACTGGTTTTTCAATTTCAAAAAAGACCGCTATATTATCAGGCCCTGGCTGAAAAACACAATCGACTGGCGGGTGCAGGACCTGCTCACAGATCCGCCGCCGGCACAAGACCTGGACCTGGTGTTTCTGAGAAACAGCCTGCTGACCTATTATCTGCCGGATCTGTCCGCAAAACCCCTGCAGCGGGTTATAGAATCGCTAAAGCCCAACGGATTTCTGGTGATCGGGGCAAAAGAACAGATCCCGGAGCCCGCCCGGAGTCATCTGATGTCCTATGACCGCTATGTTTTCCGGAAAACATAACCGGTTCTATTACCATGCTCCCGGAAGTCTGCATAAAAAGGTTTGTTCGGGACTGTCCGGGACTTCACAAACGCCTGATAATCTGTTTAATTGAATTTACTTTCACAATATCTGATGCTCTCGTAAAAGGTCCCAAAACTGATATAACCGCTAAATGATAAGAAAACAACCTCTTGATTTTACTTAACACTTAATCACTGCCTGTAAAAAAACTTTTTATAGGCCCATCATCTCTGCCGACCAAAAATCATCCTAAAAACTTGCAAAGCGCCTGTTATATGCCCGAAGACATATCTGAGCACCGCAAAAACAACAAAACATTTGATAGCAATGGCCCCATTGACGTGATCTGCGCTATTATAGAAAAAAACGGGCAGGTTCTGGCCGCCCGGCGCGGCGCCGCAATGACAATGCTGCTTAAATGGGAGCTTACCGGCGGAAAAATCAATCCTGGAGAAACCGCAGAAGAATGCGTAATGCGGGAAATCAAGGAAGAACTGGGCATCGCAATTCAAATCAAAACCATGCTGCCGCCGTCAAGCCATTCTTGCCCGGATCTCCATGTCCGGGAATTTGTTCCTTTTGACCCGGCAGACCCGGCCCCATTGCGCAGCGCCATCCGCCGTGCACGGCATGCGCAGCCGCAATCGGCTGTTTTTTTTGCCGGCAATGCTTACAAGAGGTAGAATGGCCGTATGTTGACACATTTCCATAACAAGGAATAATTGCAGTAAATATTGTTTAGGGTATTGACCGTCAAAGCCGATGAATACAGAACTCCATACACAGAAGCGGGCGCGGTTGGGTTTTGTTGAATATGCGCATCCGCCGGATGCCCCGCAGCCGCGTCCTTATTCGTTTAAAAACCTGGGGTCTGAATGGCGGCTGACTGTTTCTGTGGCAAGGCTGATTGCTTCAAGAAAATCCCTCCTCTCCGAGGCGCCGGGAAGTGCCACGGTTTATCTGATCCCCGGATGGAAAGCCCCGGAGGCGACCATGGCGCCATTGCGCAGATACCTTGCCAGGCTCGGATACGACGCGCGTCATTGGGGATTCGGCACGAATAAGGGCGATCCTGAGCGCGACTGTGCATTGTTTTCAGATAAGGTGATTTCACATACGCCGCCCGGAGAAAAGGCGGCGTTGATCGGATGGAGCCTCGGCGGCGTGATTGCAAGAGAAACCGCACGGGCAGTTCCAGAGGTTGTTTCCGTGGTCATTACATACGGCACGCCGGTTATTGGCGGGCCGGCCTACACCCCTGCGGCCAGGGCATGGGGGGCAGCGGAGTGCCGGCGGCTCAGTGCAGAGATTGCGAAACTGGACGCAGAAAATCCGATTCAGGTGCCGATCGCGGCGATATTTTCGCGTAAAGACGGCATGGTGTCATGGCCGGCCTGCATCGACCGGACAAGCCCGAAGGCGCGCCATTTCGAAGTCAGGGCGCCGCATCTCGCCATGGGTTTTGATCCGGATGTCTGGCGCATCGCGGCCGACCAGTTGAATCGGTTTGCTTCAAGCTGACAAGCCGCGCCACTGACACCGTCCTCCTGAAAATCCACCAGCGACTGAAAAATTTACTTGACTCATTCATTGAATAAACTAAAATTGTCGACAATCGACAAAATGCAAACCTTATTCAAACCTAAATTGAGCGATTTTCAAGTTTGCCGCAGATACAAGGAAGATGCAGACGAGCTATAGTGGACTATGCGAGGCTGCATCTGACGCAGTAGATGCGGCAGAATTGGAAATCCCGCAGGGTTTCAGATTTTTAAATACAAATTGGTATAATCCTTTACAAAATCCTGCTTTTAAAAATCTGAAACGCTCAATTTAGGTCAAAGGAGTCTTACCGTGGAAACAAAACGCAATCATTTCGACGTGATCGTGGTTGGTTCCGGGCCCGGCGGCGCCACTGTGGCCAAAGAACTGGCAGCCAGAAACCAAT
Source organism: Desulfosalsimonas propionicica (assembly GCF_013761005.1). Lineage (NCBI taxonomy): Bacteria > Pseudomonadati > Thermodesulfobacteriota > Desulfobacteria > Desulfobacterales > Desulfosalsimonadaceae > Desulfosalsimonas > Desulfosalsimonas propionicica. The sequence continues at coordinate 615,253 of NZ_JACDUS010000001.1, read as the reverse complement.
CGGTTTTGATCCTGGAACGGGGGGATAACTGGCGGGTCATGGGCACCAACTGGCAGGCAATCTTCACGGGCGGCATTCCCGGCCGAAGCCTGCTGGTGACCAACAACATGCTGTCCATGGTGCGCGGAATCACCACCGGCGGCAGTTCCATGCTGTATTACGGCACGGCATTTGATCCGCCGGTAGAAATGCTTAAATCCCACGGCATAGACATCAGCGCCGAGGTTGACGAAGTCCGGGCGGAGCTGCCCACCCAGCCTCTGAAAGACGAGCTGGTGGGGCCCATGGCCAGGCACATCATGAACAGCGCCAGGGAACTGGGCTATGACTGGCACAAGCTGCCCAAGTTTATCTACCAGGACAAGTGCCGGGCCGGCTGCTGGCGCTGCAATTACGGCTGTCCTTACGGCGCCAAGTGGAACGCCCGGATGTTTGTGGATGACGCATGCGAAAACGGCGCCACCCTTGTCAACAGGGCAAGGGTATCCCGGGTTATCACGGAAAACAATAAAGCCGCGGGCGTGGAATACACCCGGTGGGGAAAATCCCATACTGCATATGCGCCCAGGGTGGTTTTGTCCGCCGGCGGCATCGGTTCTCCCGCCATTCTCAGAAAAAGCGGCATTGCCGGGGCGGGTTACGATTTCTTTTACGATCCCCTGATCGCGGTCATGGGCACGGCAAGCGACATCAAAGGCGGCAAAGAGATTCCCATGGCCACGGGGGCTCTGATGGAAGAAGACGGCTATGTCATGACCGACATGGTGGTGCCCCGCAGTCTTTACATGCTGTTTGCAGCCGAGGTGTTCCGGTTCCACAAGCTGCTGTCCCACGGCAAGACCCTTCAGATCATGATCAAGGCCAAAGACAGCCTCGGCGGCCGAATCACGGACAAAGAAGGCGTGCGCAAAAAACTGGCGGACAACGACAGGCGCAAACTGCTGCACGGTTATGACCGGGCGAAACATATCCTGAAAAACGCGGGCGCGAAAAATATTTTCAAAAGCTGGTATATCGCCGCGCATCCCGGCGGCACAGTCAAGGTGGGCGACATCATCGACGCCAACCTGGAAACCGAATACGAAAACCTGTATGTCTGCGACTGTTCCGTAATCCCCGAAGCCTGGGGCCTGCCGCCCACGTTTACCCTTATTTCCCTGGGAAAACGCCTTGCCAGGCATATCAGCCAATAAGGAGGCCCTAATGACAAAGCCCACGGAGAATAACGGGCGCGCGGCAGCTGCCGCCCTGTTGTCCGAAATACTGCGCACGCGGGAAGTCCGGACCATTATCGCCGATGCCGTGCCGGAAGTGCTCAACCTCTGGGCCGGAGACCGGTTCACCCGGAAACACATCGCCAAGGCATTGGCCCGCAACATTCAAAAGGGACTGGCCCGGCCCGGAGACGATCAGAAGCGCAAGGAGCTGGCAGAACTGTTTTCGGATCCGCGTCATCTGGACACCCTTACGGATATGCTGCCGGGGGTGCTGGACACGGCAGGCCAAATCGCCGCAAAAACCGGGGAAACCCTGGCCGAACTGCCCCCGGATCAACGGGAAAAGACCCTTTCGGCCATCCTGTCGGCCGTTTCCAGCGGCCGGTCTGCGACGGTGATCACCACCTGGGCAAAAGTGCTGGCCGAGGTTCAGTCCGAATCACCCGATTTCCTGGCCCGGAGCCTTGAACCGGGCATCCGGAAATGGATCGAGGACACCGACTTCGGCGAACTCAAGGAGTTCCTTGACGCCGCGGCCGGTTCCGCGGGGCCGCTGGCCGCCATGGTCAACGACCTGCTCTGGCGGTATCCCGCAAAAGTGGTGCTGCTCGTCTCGTTTCTGCCCTCCCTGGCCAATATGCTGCTGGAAGCGGTCAACGAAAGCCTCGGCCGGTTTAACCGGCTTCCGCCGGACCTGGTCGCGGATGTGGTGCTTTCCTGCTTCCGGGAGATGGACGGCGAAAAAATCGGGCGCACCATCAACGAACTCGCCGAGCTCGGGAGAAAAATCCATACCGGCAGCGCCCTGACCGGCGACGGGGGAGTGACGGGATTTTCCCGGGACCTTCATGATTTTCTGACAACGGTGGTCACCGCGGTTGGCGGCAAAACCCTGTTTCAGGCAAAAACCGCCCTGGCCGGCGGCAGGGAAACACTGGCCGCGTCACTGACCGACACGCTCGAGGCCAATCCCGACCTGGTGTACGAATCCCTGCGCAGCCGCCACGCCGGCTGGAATGCCGCCATTAAAACAAGGGCTCGCAATGCCGCCATGCTGGCAGACATGCCGGCAGAGGAATTCACAAACGCGTATTGCCAGAGCCTGTCCCAGCTGGATGCCGGCGAAGCCGCAGAAATCGTTAACCTCGTCTTTCTGCTGATAAACCGCATCCGGGACCTGAACCCGGCGGTGCTGCCCTCGGTTGCGGCCCAGATCGTAAACGGCCTGGACCTGTCTGAAATCGAAGATGCTGTCGAAGGCATGACCCGGGATATCGGGGATATCATCAAACCCCTGGGCCGGGCTGTCCTGCCCCATCTGATACAGACCGGCTGCCAATGGCTCATGCCCGAAGGCGATGAGACGGACGAAAGTGCAGCGGCAGCACGTGATGCCATACTTTCCTTTCTTTACCCGCAGGAGGTGCCCTCATGATAACCCCCTTCCGGGAAGCCGCCGCCCGTATCTATAACCCGCATGCAGCGGAATGGTTCGCCGGCGGCGGGCAGATCGCCGGCTATACCTGCTCTTTCATGCCGCCGGAAATCTTTCACGCCGCCGGGATCCTGCCCTACCGGCTCCGGGGCATTGAAACCGAAACCATGGAGATCGGGGATGCCTATTACGGCCCGTATGTCTGTACATTTCCCAAATGCCTGCTGCAGCTTGCCGGCCAGGGAAAATACGGATTTTTAAGCGGCGCGGTAATCTCCACGGGATGCGACGCCATGCGCCGCCTGGACGAATGCTGGCGCATGGCCGGAAAAGATTACCCGGATGCGCTGCCTGAATTTTTCCATTACTTTGACGTGCCCCACAAAACCGAGCCCCACGCCCTGGCCTGGTTCAAGGACGAAATCCGCCGGCTGATCACGGCGGTAAGCAACCATTACGGTGTGCTCATCACAGACGAGAATCTCAAGTCGGCCATTTCTTGCTATAACCGCGGCCGGGAGCTGCTGCTGGAGATGGAATCCCTTCGCGCGGCAGAAGATGTGGTGATTTCCGGCACTGATGCGTTCACCGTGGCAGTGGCCGGCACTGTCATGCCCCGGCAGCGCTTCAACGAGCACCTGGAAGCATTAGTGCATGAGCTCAGGGCCGCTGCGCCGGAACCCGCAAACGGACGCAAGCGCATCCTGGTCACCGGCAGCATCAACGATGACACGGACCTGGTCGGGCTGATAGAGGACGCCGGCGCAGTTGTGGTGGCGGATAATATCTGCTTTGGCATCCGCAGCGCGGCCGACATGGTGCGCACGGACGGCGATCCCGTGGATGCGCTGGCCGGGGGGTATCTGTCCAATTCGGTCTGTCCGCGGATGTTCGGGGCCTATGATCAGCGTTTTGCCAACCTTCGCGAAAAAGCCGCGCGCACCGGCGCCGAAGGGGTGATTCTCCAGAACATCCGGTTCTGCGACATGCACGGGTCGGAAAACAGTCTGATCGAAAAGGACTTCGAGGCCATGGGCATTCCCTGCCTGAAGCTGGAGCGCGAATACGGGCCGCTGACCGAAACCGGCAGAATGAAAATGCGCATCGAGGCATTTCTGGAACAGCTATCATAGTGCCCGAACGAAAACCAGGATTTTTTGTTAAGATCAAGGAAGGCGAAAATTTTAACCGCAGGCATACTGAAGTATTCTGAGGATTAAAATTTGAGCCTGACACAGATATTGGCGAAAAAGACGGTTTTCGTTCAGGCACTATCATAACCCGGGAGGCAAGGCATGAGACCTGAAATATACCAATACAATTATGACTGGATGCTCTGGCGCGCCATTCAGGCCGCCGGAAAACTGGCGGACGGCTCGGAAAAAGAGACCCGGAAAATGATGAGCTACATTCCCTATTTCAGGAAAACCGCGGAAGTGTTCATCAACATGGGCAAGCCGGGCATTTCCTACCTGAAACGGATCGAGCAATACCTGGACAATATTGTTACCGCCCACGAGAAGGGCAAAAAGATCGTCATGACCACGTTCTGCTTTTCGCCTTCCATCTTCTATGCCATGGATATCGTGCCCGTTACCCTGGAGGTAATGACCGTGCTCGGCTCGGCACTTTGGAAACGGGGCACAACGGACTACATGGACTATTGCGTGGAGCTGGGATTTACCGAGACCTCGTGTTCGTCCCAGCGCGGCTGCCTGGGCGCATACCTGGCCGGCCTGGGCGAAGAGATCGATCTTATCGTCACCAACACTGCCGGGGTCTGCGACACCAATGCCAACGCATTCGCGTTTGCCCAGAAATACCTGGACAAGCCATTCTATTCGCTGAACTATCCGTCGGGCCTGACCGACAACCCCGCCAATCAATACCACCGGGACGACTTCAGGGAGCTGATCAGGTTTCTGGAATCCCATACAGGGACCACGCTTGACCCGGACCGGCTGCGGGCGGTGCTGGATGAAACCGCAAGACAGGAGGCCATTGTCGCCGAAATCGAGGAACTCCAGCGGCTGGTGCCCAACCCCCTGCCCGTGACATACAACTTCGTCATCTACGGCGGCCGGTTTTTCTTTGCCGGTATGCCCGAATACACCGAACTGCTGACCGACATGGCCGAAGTGGTCAGGGACAACGCGCAAAACGGCCGGTCCGGCATCACCTCGGGCATTGAAAAAAAACGGGCGTTTTTCTTTTACATTGATCATTACACCCTGAACCTGAGTCTCTGGGACTGGCTGGACCGTCACGGAATCAGCCACATCGGAAGCATTCTCAGCCGTTCGTTCAAAGACGACCAGCCCTACATGAAAGGCATGGAAGACGCGGCCTACAGCATCGACACCACCGACCTGGACACCATGATCGACAGCATCGCGATGATCAATTCCCGCATGCCCATGGTGCGCTCCATCCGCGGCCCCTACGACCGGCCCAACATGTGGAAGGAAGAGTCCCTGGCCCTGGCCAGGATCTATAAGGCCGACTGTCTGATTTACAACGGCACGCCGGGATGCCGGAACACCTGGTCCAATGTCAAGCTGCTTGCCGGCGATCTGGAAAAGGCGGGGTATCCCACCCACATCATGTACGGGGATGCATTTGACGAACGGGTGGAGTCCTGGGAATCCACGGCGGCAAGACTGGAAGAATTCTTCACCATCAGGGGGTTATTATGAGCATGGTTGCGGGATGCGATGTGGGCTCGCTCACATCCAAGGCCGTCATCATGAATAACGGCCGGATCAAAAGCTGGGCGCTCCGGCGCTCGGCAGGCAAACCGGAACAATCGGCATCAGCGGTCATGGCAGCAGCCCTGGAAAAGGGGGGGCTTTCCATGGCCGATATTTCATACTGCGTGGGCACCGGCTACGGCCGGAAACAGATTTCCTTTGTTGACAAGGCGGTCTCGGAGATCGCCTGCCACGGCAAAGGCGCGCGGTGGCTCGTGCCAACGGCCACCACCGTCATTGATATCGGGGGACAGGACTGCAAGGCCCTGCGGCTGGACAAAAACGGCGAGGTCCTCAAGTTCGTGGCCAACGACAAGTGCGCATCCGGCACCGGGCGGTTTCTGGAAGTCATGGCCCGCCTGCTTCAGATCTCCTTAGAAGAAATGGGCAAACTCTCCGCCCGCGCCAGTGCTCCCGTGACACTGGCCTCCACCTGCACGGTCTGGGCCCAGGCCGACATCATCCGGTTTCTGAACTCCGGCCGCAAGGTGCCGGATATCGGGGCCGGGGTGAACAACGCCATGGCAAAACGGGCGGCCATCCTGGCCAACAGCGTGGGCGTGGAACCCGACATCTGCATGACCGGCGGGGTGGCCAAAAACATCGGTGTTGTCAGCGATCTTGAAAAACTCCTGGGCCGGAAGATCAAGCGGGCCAGAAAAGCCGACCCGCAGATCGCCGGCGCCATCGGCGCGGCCCTGTTTGCCGCGGAAAACCGCAGATGAGAGTAACCGTCCGATATCGTTTCAATCAACGCATCAGGAGGTCCGGCATATGATTACAGCGGGATGCGACATCGGGTCCCTTTCGGCAAAAGCCGTTATCATGGACGACAACACCATTGCGGGGTGGGCCGTTATCCCGGCCGGCATATCGCCCGCTGATTCGGCCGCGCAAGTGCTGACCATGGCCCTTGAGACAGCCGGGAGAAGAAGGCAGGACATTGCCGCCATCGTTGCCACGGGCTATGGCAAGGAGATGATTGCCTTTGCCGATCACCGGGAATCGGAAATCCTGTGTCACGCAAAAGGCGCGGTCTGGAGCCGGCCGGAAACCCGGACCGTCATCGATATCGGCGGACAGGACGCCAAGGCCATCCGCATCGATGATACCGGCGCGGTCACCCGGTACCTGTACAACGACAAGTGCGCCTCGGGCACGGGACGGTTTCTGGAGGTCATGGCCGAGGCCCTGGGCGTTGCCCTTGAAGACATGGGCACCCTTTCCGAACAAGCAGCCGAAAAGGTGGTGATCTCAAACCAGTGCGTGATTTTCGCAGAAACCGAGGTGGTGTCCCTGATCAACGACGGCAGGGAAGTGCCCGACATCATCAGGGGGCTTCACAACGCCATGGCCGGCCGGGTGGCCGCCATGGCCCTGAGTATCGGCGTGGAAGACGCCATTGTCATGACCGGCGGGGTGGCCAAGAACCCGGGCCTGTTTGCAGCCCTTGCCGCGGCCCTGAAAAAACCGCTGATCGCCCTTGACGGCATCGATCCGCAGATCAACGGCGCGCTGGGCGCGGCCCTGATCGCCGGTCAAAAGAGATGAGGCAGCCAAATCATGCAGCTCTTTGACACCATTATCGCGGATACGCAGCAGCTCATCGCTAAATGGTCTGATCAGCAAGCCGGCGGCGGAATTCCCGTCCGAACCGTCCGGGCATTGGATTGTCCTTCATGGCCGCCAGCCGGAGACCGGGACATCGTGTTTCAATCCGATACCAGGGTGGAGCTGGGCAGCCCGAAAGACGAATCCGTGTGCTTTCTGGCGTGGACGGCCGATGCCGGCCGGGTTCATGACGGCCGGATCACGCTTGTGGGCCCGGACATAACGGAAGCCGCCGACGTCCGCCTGCCCTTCGGCAAGGTGGTGCTGGTTCACGGCGCCGGGTTTACCGAAGAAAACGGCTATGAGCGATTCCGGGAAATGGATCTTAGCCGCTTTGATGTCTCTCTGAAAGGCTACATGATTCGGGCGGTCTCCCAGTACATGCGCGAATGGAGCCGGATCAGCCGCAAGGCGGCAGAAAACGGCCTGAATTTCAATGTTCTGGGCAGCGCCATGCTCGAAAAACTCTATGCACACGACTATGTCAATGCCGCGGAAATCATCTTTGTCACGGCCTCCCCGGATCATGTCCGGCAGCTCAAACCCATGGCCGACCGGTTCATGCAGTATATCAACGCCATGACAAAGATGCACCAGGAAATGGATTTTGACTGCGACAGCTGCGAATATCAGGAAGTCTGCGACGAAGCCGAAGAGCTTCGGGGCATGCGGGAAAAATTAATGGCGCAAAAGGATTGACCCGGATGACAGAAACAAGCCAATCGCCGGTTATCATCGCCGTCTGCGGCAAGGGCGGCGTGGGGAAAACCAGCATCAGCGCACTGCTGACGCGTATGCTTTTAAAGGACTCGGCAAAGCGCATCCTTGCCATTGATGCGGACCCGGCCATCGGCCTTTCCTACCCTCTCGGGGTGCCTGTACACAAAACCGTGGACGAAATCCGCAACGCGTTTATCGCAGACGTTGAAAAAGGAAAGACCGCAGGCAAGGAAGAACTGATCCGGCGACTGGATTACGAAATGCTCAATGCCATGGCGGAGACCGAAAACATGGCATTTCTCGCCATTGGAAGACCGGAAGGCGACGGATGCTACTGCCAGGTAAACAGCCTGCTGCGGGACATCATCAAGGGCATCGCGCGGAATTTCCATATGGTGGTCATTGACGGGGAAGCCGGCGTGGAACAGATCGACCGGCGCGTCATGGACATGGTGACCCACCTTTTGCTCGTATCCGATGCATCAGCCAAGGGCAGGAATGTGGCGGCCACCATTGACCAGGTGGCAAAAAACAAACCCGGCCTGAAAAAAACCGGGGTTTTCTTTAACCGGCTGCAGGACGCGGCGGAAGCAGACGCCCTTTATGCGCAGACCCGGCTTTCCGCGATCGGATGGATGGGGGAAAACGCGCTTATCCGGGATCTGGACAGGGACGGAAAGCCGTTTCCGGATATTGCCGACAGGCGGATACCGTTTCCGGAAGAAGCGGTTTACCGGTTTTTAACAAATTAGTACCCTGGTAAGGCAACATTAATGCAGATCACCCCGGCCTATTTTGAAAACCTTGTGCAGTCGCCCTGCAGCGACCTGCTGGCAAAGGCCATGGAAAACGGCAGAATTCCCGTGGGCTATACGTGCAGCTACGTCCCGGAGGTGCTGCTCTCAGTGGGCGATCTGGTGCCGGTCCGGGTCCATGCACCCGGGGTATACGGCACTGAAATGGCAGATATCTACCTGTCCGGTGTGACCTGCTCCTATATTCGCAGCCTTCTGGAATTCGCACTGGACGACCAATACGAATTTCTTGAAGGATGGGTGTTTGCGGCGAGCTGCGATCACCTGCGCCGGCTTTGCGACAACCTGGATTACCTGTTGCAGCCGGACTTCATTCATATACTGGATGTGCCCCACCGCATCGGCGATGCCGCGCTGGCCTGGTACACCGACGAACTCGGGGAACTGACAAGGAAGCTGGCCGGCCATTTTCATGCAGACTTCAGTGAAACGGCCCTGGCCCATGCCATCCGGGACCACAATGAATTCGCTGCCCTGGTCTCCGAAATCGGCGATCTGAGAAAAGCACCTCATCCGCCGATTTCCGGGTCGGAATTTCACGCCCTCATGATGGCCGCACAAACATCGCCCAAAACACTATTAATGGATCCCGTGCGCCGATTCAGGGACGCCCTTTCTCAAAAGGCGTTGTATCGCGATTACCGCGCCAGGCTGCTGGTCGCCGGCGGGCAGATCAATGAGCCCGCGTATATCCAGGCCATTGAATCGGTGGGCGGTCTTGTTGTCGCAGATCATTTCTGCACCGGTTCCATACCCGGGCTCACGCCCATCTCCATGAACGGTTCGCCCCTGGACGCCATTGCTGCCCATTATCTGGGCAGGACGGCCTGCCCCCGGATGATGGAAAATTTCAACGACCGCGTGGATGCCATTCTGGCAGGCGCATCCGCATACAACGCGGACGGCGTGATTCTCGAACACATCAAGTTCTGCGACATATGGGGGATTGAGGCCGCCGCCATGGCCGGGCGGATCAAGGCCGCGGGCATACCGGTTCTCAACCTTGAACGAGAATACAGCGCAACCGGCGAAGGCCAGCTCAAAACCCGGGTTCAGGCATTTATAGAAAGTATGGGAAAATAAAAACAAATATGAAACAAGCAATTGGATATTACTGGACGGACTATCGCTTCAGACTGATGACATGGCGGCACATACTGGTGCTGATGTTAAAAGTCGGCCCGGTGAAAATGCTCCGGCTGCTTTTTCAATACCCCTGGATGGTTACGCTGCTCAAGGCAAACCGGTTACATAAAAAATTATGCACAGGCCGCCCCCCGGCCTACCATAAAGCCACCGCCATGGTGATCAACGGTGCCGTTGCCGGCTATACCAATATGCTCGGCCCGGTTTTGCGTTATCCGGACCGGGTCATCATCAACCAGGACATGGTCCCGCCGGAAATATTTCATGCCATGGGGCTGGCGCCCTTCATGGCCGAGCTAAACGGCATCATGCTCCCCATGATCGATCCCCATGTGATGGAGGATTATATTGATGCCTCGGAAAATCAGGGGATTCCGCCGGATATCTGCAGCCTTCCCAAGAGCACCATGGGACTTTTCATGAAGGGGGAGGTGCCGCCGGCAAAGGCCATTGTCACCTCGAACCTGCCGTGCGACGGGGGAATGAGTTCGTACACGGTGATGGAGAACCTGCTGCAACTTCCCACCTTCCGGCTGGACATCCCCTTTGATGTGAACACGCCAAAAGCCCTGGTTTATTTTCGTGAAGAGCTAAAGCGCATGATTCAATGGCTGGAAGCCCATACACCCGGCCGCATGGACTGGGACCGGCTCCGGGAAATCTGCGAGGAACGCAACCGGATGGTGGAAGCGGAACTGGAATTGTGGGAAATGCTCCGGGTCCGCCCGGCGCCGCTGGCCGCTGAGGCGATGTATCTCACCCATCTGTGGTATTTCAACCTCTTTCCCGGCCACCCGGACGCGACCCGGACGATCCGACGCATCGTGGACCTCGGCCGAAAAAACCTTGAAGCGGAACCCCCCGTGGTCAGGCCGGAAAAATACCGGGCGCTGCTGTGGAACCCGCCGCTGCTGCATTTCATCGATCTGTTCAACTGGGCGGAAAAGGCATACGGCGTCTCGCTGATCATGGACAGCATGAGCTTCAACCGGCTGCCCTACATTGACACCACCACCACCCGGGACACCATGCTCGAGGGCATCGGCCGCAACATCATGAACGGCCCCATGGCCCGGCATACCCGGGGCCCGGCCGACAATTACCTCGACGACATTTTTTACATCCACAAGCATTTTGGCATTGATATGCTGTGGGTGGCCGGCCACATCGGGTGCAAAAACACCCAGGCCATGAACGGCATATTGCGGGAAAAATGCCGGGAGGCCGGTCTTCGCCTGCTGATCATCAACTACGATCTGTCCGATCCCCGGGTCGTATCCCGGGAGGCCATCATTGAACAGGTCAATCATTTCATGGAAAACATTATGCAGGCAAAACGACAGGATATTTAACCCTTTACAGGAGATCCCCATGGCACATCGATACGCTGCCGGCTGCGACGTGGGCTCCACCACCGGAAAAGCCGTCATCCTGGAGGAAAACAAAATTGTCGCCACGGCCATCGTCCCTTCGGAACTCGACCCCGAGGAAACCGCCACCATTGTTTTGAACAAGGCCTGCCAGCAGGTGCCCGCGCTGGGGGGCATTTCAGACCTGAGCGGCCTTGTGGGCACCGGTTACGGCAGAAACGAAATCCCTTTTGCCGATGAAAACATATCGGAAATCAGTTGTCACGCACTGGGCGTGCATTTCTGCGATCCGTCGGTCCGCACCATCGTGGATATCGGCGGCCAGGATGTAAAGGGGATATCTCTCAACCCGGACGGCGCTGTACTGGATTTTGTCATGAACGATAAATGCGCCGCAGGCACGGGACGGTTTCTGGAAATGATGAGCCGGACCTTTCGGATGAGCCTGTCGGAATTTTCGGATATTTCCCTGAAAGCGCAGCGGGTGGTGCCGATAACCGCCCAGTGCAGCGTGTTTGCTGAAACCGAAGTCATCAGTCTTCTGGCCAAAAAGACACCTCCGGCGGACATCGCCGCCGGCATTCAGGCGGCGGTGGCCAAAAGAAGCTTCATTCTATTAAAAAAAGTCGGTATAATACCGAATGTGGCCGTCACCGGGGGGTGCTCGAAAAACAAAGGACTGCTGCAGGCGCTGGGGAAAAAGCTGCGGATGCCGGTGACGCCGCTGTCGGTTGATCCCCAGCTAATGGGCGCGCTCGGGGCAGCGGTGGCCGCACAGCGAAAGAACGCCGGCCAGCCGGTGCAAACGGCATAAGGCCGCTTATCAAATGAATTTTCAACGTTTAACGGGCAGAGAGGGAAGCAGACCATGGATTTCAGCGTATCCAGCGGCCTTGCCGAACAGATTGCCGCCTACCTCGAGGACAGAATCATTCGCCTGGAGATAAAACCCGGCCAGCGGATCCGGGAAGCGGCTGTGGCCGAAGAGCTGGGCGTAAGCAGAAGCCCGGTGCGGGAAGCATTGCGTATTCTTGAAAACAACCTGGTGGTGGAGCTCATCCCGCGCCGCGGCGCACGGGTAACGGTGATTTCAGAAACATTTATTTGTGACCTCTGCGACGTGCTGGCCGAACTGCTGGGGCTTGTCGGCAGCAAATGCCCGGTAAACGGCATTGATGAAGAACTGGCTGTTATCGACGAGGCGGCCAAAAGAAGCTGGACCTGCGCAAACAACGGCGATCTGGACGGGTACTACACGGCCGTATTGGACTTCTGCATGGCGTGCCTGAAAGCCGCCAAAAATCAGCTGCTCGAGCAGATGATCACGGAACTGCTGCCCAATCTCCGGCGGATCATCTACGCCTCTTTCCTGGCAATGGGCGATACCATCAAAACAAACGCCGACACCGTAATCACCGGCAACAATTACGTGCAGCAGCGAAACCCTGAAATGGCGGAAAAGACCGTTCGCGATTACATTATGCGGATGCGGGCTTTTGCCCTTGAAAACAATGCCGCAGCGATCCTGTTCGACGACCATCTGAGCAGACATTGAGACTCCCTTGTTTTGACGAATAACAACCGCCAGAACCCGGCGCCGCCAATGAACTTTCCGCAAAGCGCCTCAAGCCTTTCCGGCATCCGGTTTACTGGCTGTTCATTCCGGATGATACAGGCCTGGCTGGCAATTTTGGGGGCAGGCCGGGTAGCGGGCATCAAGGCAGTTTGTATTTTCCGATCCGGTCGTTATGCAGGCTGCCCAGGTAAAGATATCCCCCGTATTGCCGGGCGGAGGTGATTTCCTGCAGGTGTCTGCCGGTTGGGTCATGCAGGCTTTGGGTGATCTCTCCCTGTTGATTTAGCGCCAGAACCAGTCCGTATGGCTTTGGCGAAGGCCACACAGCCCTGGGCAGTTTGGCCAGTTGCGCCTTTAAAAAAGGGTGCGGATGAATTGCGTCCAGGATTTTGTTTCTGACCGTAAAAAGCGCCAGCCAGAATGTTCCCTTTTGGTTGCCTGAAATATTATCCGGAAATCCCGGCAGATTATCCATGAAGATTTCCTGCGTTCCGGCCCGCGGGCCTTTTAACCAGTAGCGGATGATCCGGTAGCGGTAGGTCTCATTTATCAAAACAAAGTCTTGGTTTTGGGACAAGGCCACACCATTGGCAAAATAAAGATCATCAAGCAAACAATAATCCTGGTCCGCTTTTCCATGTGCCGACACCTTTCTTTCAGACCGGCATTGGGGTCTAATCCGGATTGCCTTTCAGCCCGATTTCTTCTGCCACCGGTTTCATGCCTTCAATGGTTTCGGCAATCACCCCGGAGAGGTCCATTTCGAGCCACTGGCAGCCCTGTTCGATAATCTCCCGGTTCACCCCGGCGGCAAACCGCTTGTCCTTCCACTTCTTTTTGACCGACTTGGCTTTCATGTCCAGGATGCTTTTGGAGGGGCGCACAAGGGCGGCTGCCGCCACCAGCCCGGTCAGTTCGTCAATGGTATAAAGGGTTTTTTCAAGAAGCGTCTCCGGCTGGATCTCATTTACAATGCCGTAGCCGTGGCTGACCACCGCCCGGATATATTCTTCCGGCCAGCCCTCTGCGCGGAGAATCTCCTCTGTTTTACGGCAGTGCTGGTCCGGGTACTGTTCATAATCCAGGTCATGCACCAAACCGATGATCCCCCACTGATCCGGGTCTTTTCCGAATTTTTCCGCAAAATGCCGCATGACCGATTCAACGGCCAGTGCATGGGCAATCAGGCCGCTGCTGTGGTTGTATCGTGTCAGCAGTTCCCATGCACTGTCTCTTGACGGCAGAGATGAACTCATAACTTGTCCTCCATTGTCAGTGGATCCATACGCCGGACCGACCACGCATCTGATTCGGCCGCATACCGAAGGATAAAAACACGGCCCTGCCCGGTTTTGACCTTAAAATAATTGACCACCGGCTTATCTGCGGCCAGACCGCCTTCATACCAGCGGTCCAGGATTTCGGATATTTCCCGCCGCCTCCCCTGGCAGGTAAAGGCCAGGGGTCTTTCACAGGCCTTGTATCCGCTGTGGCATTCGACCGCCGCCGGGTGGAAAATTCTGTCTTCAACGGAATCGTTTTCAGCCATGGATAACATTGCACTCATATTTTATTTACAGTTTAAATCTTTGATACCATAGTATACAATACAATTTTATGGCACCAAACCGTAACGTTTCAGAAATTGCATGAACCTGAGCCTTTCAAAACAGCCGATGACCTTACCGGACTATTACACCACCCATTGCAGAGAGTACCACGAAAAGACATTTCACATTGACCCGTCCCCTTTTCTTTTGCCGTTTGCAGAAAACCTGCAGCCCGGCGCCCATGTGCTCGATATTGGATGCGGTTCCGGACGCGATCTTTTGTGGCTGACAAAAAAAGGACTTCAGGCAACCGGATTTGAATCCTCTAATGGCTTGGCAGCGCTTGCCAGACAAAACAGCGGCTGCAAAGTAATTATAGGTGATTTTGAAACCTATGATTTTTCAACGCTTCAGGCAGACGCCCTGCTGCTTTCCGGCGCCCTGGTCCACCTGCCGCAAAACCGTCTGGAGCCAGTTTTCAAAAATATCCTCCAATCCCTGCGCGCCCGCACAGAGGCGACAGTTTATCTGTCCCTCAAACAGGGGCAGGGATCATTTACAGACCAGCAGAACCGCACTTTTTACCTCTGGCAGGACAAAGACATCCGCCAGGTTTTCAAGAACACCGGTCTCAAGGCAATCCATTTTTCGCGCACGCCATCCCTTCTGGGAACCGGCGAAGCATGGCTCGGTTATGTGCTGAAAAAAGAGGCGGTAAAATGACCGGCGGCCGGGACAATAAGGACAATAACGCGATTGTTTACGGTAAACTGGTGCGGGACCGGATTCCGGAAATCATTGAGAGCCACGGAAAAAAACCATTTATCCGCCGGGTGGAAGGCAGGGAACGAATCTCTGCCATCAGTGAAAAAATCCTTGAAGAAGCCATTGAACTCTACAGCGAACTAAACAGCGGCAACAGGGACGAAATCCTCAAAGAATCTGCTGATGTTTTCGAAATTGTCCTTGCAGCCCTTCAGACCCAGGGCTTTACCCTGGATGATCTGCTGCACCGGGCCCAATCCCGGAGGCGCCAGCGGGGAGGGTTTGAAAAGGGGCTTTT